>NZ_AYWP01000027.1:0-66968 GCF_000502435.1 Mesorhizobium sp. LNHC232B00 | reverse complement strand
GGGCGGAGCAAGGAGCGAAGCGACGCGGCGCAGACCCTAGGTGTTTAGTCCCGGCATTTGATGGACTGGATTGAGTCGGAAGCGTTTGGGCTCTTTTTGCCAGATTTTGCAGATGAACTCATAAGGTGTGAGGCCTTTGAGGGTCTTGAGCCTGCGCGCGAAATTGTAGGCTGAGAGGAAGTCGGCAAGGTGCCGGCGCAGCTGATCGTGATCGTTATAGTGGAAGGACTTGACGGTCGCGTCCTTGATGGTTCGGTTCATCCGCTCGACCTGGCCGTTGGTCCATGGATGGTTGATCTTGGTGAGCCGGTGCTCGATGCCATGGTCGGCGCAGACGTCGTCGAAGACATGCCTGGGGGTATGGCGATCACAGCTGCGATTGGTGAACTGGATGCCGTNATGCCATGGTCGGCGCAGACGTCGTCGAAGACATGCCTGGGGGTATGGCGATCACAGCTGCGATTGGTGAACTGGATGCCGTTGTCGGTCAGAATGGTATGGATGACATAGGGCACGGCCGCGATCAGATCCCGAAGGAACTGGACCATCGTCATCTTGTCCGCAGTCGCGTGCAACTGCGCATAAGCGAACTTGGACGTCCGATCGATGGCAACGAACAGGCGCAACTTGCCCTCGGCGGTCTGCACCTCGGCGATATCGATGTGGAAATAGCCGATCGGATAGGCCTTGAACTTCTGCTTGGCCGATTTGTCGGCGCCCGTCTGCGGCAACTGCGAAATGCCATGGCGCTGAAGGCAGCGATGCAATGACGAGCGCGTCAGATGCGGGATCGTCGGCTGAAGGGCATAGAGACAATCATCGAGCGGCAAGAGCGTGTGCTTGCGAAAGGCGACGATGGCGGCTTCCTCGTCGAGCGACAGCACCGTCGAGCGCGGCTCTCTGGGACCGGTCGGAAGGTCGGCGGTCGAGGTCCGGTTGCGCCACTTCGCGACCGTCTTGGGATCGATGCCATAGCGCTTAGCGAGCTTCTTCAGGCTCTCTTGACTATTTTGTATTGCTCGACGGGTTGCCTCTGTCGTCGTGGCGCGGCCGTGTAGAACTTGTCCCATAGTGCCTCCTTCCATTCCACGGAAAAGATCGCACCATTAAAGCCAGGGATCAAACACCTAGGATCCATGCCGTGNGTGTAGAACTTGTCCCATAGTGCCTCCTTCCATTCCACGGAAAAGATCGCACCATTAAAGCCAGGGATCAAACAGCTAGGGAGCAATTCACCGAGGCTCGAGAGCGTGTGGCCAGTCTGAGTCCTTCGTCCAGGGCCGGGCATCACCATCATCATCTCACCCTCGTCGTCGACGCCATGCAGTGCGCTTTCGCCGCCATGGATCGCAGGCGACTGGCATATGCCCACAGCAGCGATCCTTTCCCGATGCTCAAGACGGCGTGGAAAGAAATTGAGCGTGCTTCCAAGGCCTTGCCTGGCTTTGAGCCGATCGATCTGAGCCAGTCATGCTGCGCCGGACACATTCGCCTGCGTAATCGCCAGCCCGCGCCGGCAACTATTCAATCATCTCGGGAGGTTTGAAACAGATGGCTGATTACTCAATCTGGATCCTGGAATACGCGTTCATACCCGAGGTGCCGATCAGTTCGTTGATCTATGGTCGTCACAACCAGGGCACCGTCAAACTGCCCTACGGCTATGTGCTGATCAAGGGCAAGGGTAGAGTGATCCTTGTCGACTGCGGCTACAATCACGAATCCGTCGGCCGCAAATTTGGCGAACTCTACGGCGTGACGAACTGGTATCCCCCGCGGGAGGTCCTCGCCGATGTAGGGCTCCAGCCCGAAGACATCACAGATGTAATCCTGACGCATGCCCATTTTGACCATATGGGCGGGCTGATGCTGTTCCCGAACGCCAAATTCTACATTCAGGGCCATGAACTCCAGCGCTTCGTTTGGACGATGTCTCTTGATCGGAAGTTCCGCTGGCTGATGACGGCCGCTGATCCGGCCGATATCATCAATGCGGTGGAACTCGCTCGTGACGGACGTCTGATCAGTGTCGATGGCCACGTCGAGAACCTGCTTCCCGGTATCGATGTGCACTTGGCAAAGGACACCCACACGCCGGGCTCTCAATATGTCGTCGTGCGCAATGACGGTGTTGCGAACAGCGCCGATAGCTACGTTTGCACCGGGGATCTTGTCTACCGGCATGAGAACCTGCACGGCGGGACCCCAGAAGACCCGCAATATGTCCCGGTCGGACTGGCGATGGGAAGCCAGGCCAACCTGGTATTTGCAACCGACGCGATCTTGAAGCACGCCCTTGGCGAGCCCCGGCGCGTTCTCGCGCCGCATGAGGAAAACATGCCAAACCTCTATCCATCCCGACGAACCAGAAATGGTCTTTTCGTCATCGAAGTCGCGTTAGCTGGCGGCGACACCAGCGCCGTCGCCTAAGGAGTTTCTGGCGGACGCAGCACATCTGTCGTGATGGGAAGCCGGCGCGTAGCGTCGGCCATCGCGAAACTGCGACCTTCCGCATGGCTATAAATATTGAGAAGAATTTACGCGCCCGACAAGTGATGTCGTATTGACAGATTGTCTGATTGTGTGATGATCAGAGCATCCAAGAAGGAGAGACGCATGGCGCTCAACAAACCTGCTAGCGAGCGTTTCGAGCGCGGACTGAAGACCCGGCGCGCCGTTTTGGGTGATTCCTATGTGGAGCGCTCACTTGAGAACGCGACCGAGTTTTCGTGGCCTATGCAGGAACTCACGACGGAGTGGTGCTGGGATTCGACCTGGAACCGCGAGGGCCTGGATAGGCGAAGCCGGTCGATTTTGAACCTGGGAATGATTGCGGCTCTCAATCGCCCACACGAGTTCAAGGTTCATGTTCGCGGAGCCATCAACAATGGGCTGAGCGCGACCGAGGTCCAGGAAATTTGCATCCAGATTGGCACCTATTGTGGCGTCCCCGCGGCAATGGATGCGTTCCGGTTGGCCGGGGAAGTGCTCAAGGAGATGGGCGTTGTCTGAAGCCGAACCGATCGCCTTCATCGGCTTGGGCATGATGGGGCTCCCCATGGCTTCCCGGCTCGTGGCTTCGGGCTTTGATGTCCGTGGGGCCGACCTGTCGGAGGCATCACGCGCAGCCTTTGCCGCGGCTGGAGGGCGGGCCGTCGAAACTGCGAGCGAGGCCGTGAGCGGTGCGTCGATGGTTGTCACGATGCTTCCGAACGCCGCCATCGTCGCTGACGTTCTGGTTGGGAGCGGTGGCGCCGCGGCTTCATTGCCGCCAGGCGCTCTTGTGGTGGACATGAGCTCTTCAGCTCCCTTCAAGACGAGAGAGCTTGGCGATAAACTCGCCAAGCGCGGTGTCGGTCTGATCGATGCTCCGGTCTCCGGCGGCGTATCGCGTGCCAAAGAAGGAACCCTGGCCATCATGGCGGGGGGTGACAGCGCGGCCATCGAGCGTGCTCGACCCGTCCTGTCGGCAATGGGCAAATCCATCTTTGTGACAGGCCTGCTTGGCTCGGGCCACGCCATGAAGGCCCTCAACAACTACGTTTCCGCTTCGGGACTTGTCGCCGCTTGCGAGGCACTGATGGTCGGTCGCGCCTTCGGTCTCGATGCTGAGACCATTGTCGATGTTCTTAATGTTTCCACGGGCCGCAACAATTCAACGGAAACCAAGCTGAAGCCTTTCGTCGTATCCGAAAGCTTCGCGTCGGGCTTCGCGATTGGCCTGATGGCGAAGGACATCCGGACCGCAGCGGACCTTGCCGATGAACTTGGCCTGCCGGCGAGCGAGATGTCCCAATCAGCCGCCCTGTGGGAGCAGGCTGCACAGATGCTCGGCAAGGGTGCCGACCATACTGAAATCTACAGGTATCTGGCCTCGCCTCGACAGTAGGGGTCAGCCTAGCAGTCGCCTGGGCGCGCTTTTGCGCCCGAACCGGATTACAGGGAGGAATCAATGTCAGTTGTCGACATGAAAACCCTCGAGACAAGGGCTCGAGAGGATTTCGAATTCACCAGGGAAACGCGTTATCTCGACGGCGCCGTGAAAATCGGGATGCCCGACGGCGACTATGTGCTGCAGTTCGCGAACGGGAAACTCCAGGGCATCGAGCTTGGGTCCGTTGCCGACGCCGACTGCAAGATCGTGGTCCGTGGCACCGAAGATCACTGGAAAAACCTGTTGGCCGACAAGCCCAAGCCCTTCTTCCAGTGCCTCCAGTCAACCGCCGTCAAGCACGGCATGTTCATCAGCGACAGCAATGAAACCTTCGCTTACCTGCCGGCGCTCAACCGCATGATGGTCTTGATGCGCCTGATCGCGAACAAGGGGTAACCTGTCATGGCAAAGCGTGATCCGATTACCGGCGGTTACATCTATCTCACCGTCGAGAACATTGAATACAGGGTCTACTACGAGGAAGCGGGGCAGGGAATCCCGCTGATCGTCGGCCACACCGCAGGCTCCGACGGCCGGCAATACCGCAGCCTGCTCTGCGATGCGGAGGCCACCAAGGACTTTCGCGTCATCGCCTTCGACCTGCCCTATCACGGAAAGTCGTTACCGCCGACCGGCGTCCGTTGGTGGGAACAGGAATACAATATGACCAAGGCGCGCATGATGGCGTTCCCGAACGCGCTGTCGGAGGCTCTGGAACTGGATCGTCCCGTTTACATGGGATCGTCGATGGGCGGTCACCTTGCGATCGACCTCGCGTCCAACTTCGCCGATCGCTACCGGGCCGCCATCGCCGTCGAAGGCGCGCTGCGCTCGGCCGCAGAGTATGTGGATGTGGGCATGGCCGGCATTCGCAAGGAATTCGACAATCCCAACGTCAATCGCACGTCGATCGGCGCGGCGATGCTGCTGAACATTTCTCCATACTCGCCGGAACAAAATGTCCGTGAGATCCAGTGGGAATATAGTTGCGGCGGGCCGGGCATCTTCGCCGGCGATCTCTATTATTACTACTACGACCACAATGTGTCGCCCGAAGAGGCACGGGCGATCGATACCAGCAAGTGCATGCTTTACATGCTGACCGGCGAATATGACCCGAACACTTCGCCTGCGGAGACAAAAGCACTGGCCGACCTGGTGCCTGGCGGAAAGTTCTGGGTCATGGAAAAGCTCGGACACTTCCCGGTTACCGAAAACTACCAGGAGTTTAGGAAATATCTCCTGCCGATCCTGGCGGAAATCAAAACTCAATCAAAATAGGGAGGATACGCATATGTGGAAGAACCTGCCACTTGCAGCCGTCGTGGTTGCGGGCACATTTGGGTGCGCAATGCACGCCGCGCTTGCTGACGGGCTGGACGAACTGCCCCCGGATATACAGAAGGCTTATCAGGGCCTGGACCAGAACCAGCCGGTCGGGCCGAGCCCGCTGAAGGATTTCAAGCCCAAGAAGGGCCCGCCGTGGACGATCGGGTTTGCCAGTTCCTATGCCGGCAACACCTGGCGCGCCGCTTCGATGGACAAGCTGATGAATGACCTTCTGCCCGCCGCTCAGAAAGCCGGTTTGGTCAAGGATGTCATCGTCACCCAGTCTGACTTGAAGGACTCCGTCCAGATTCAACAGATGCGCCAGCTGGTCGACCAAGGCGCGGATGCGATCTTCATTTGCTGCTCGAACGTGACGGCGCTGAACCAGACCATCAAGTACGCCTACGACAAGGGCGTCCCGGTGTTTTCCTACTCAGGTTACGTGACCGCGCCGGAAGCGATCAGCGCGTCAGCAAACTATGTCGACGGCGGCTACCAGATCGCCAAGGGCATCTTTGAGAAGATCAAGGGCAAAGGCAACGTTTTGCTGGTCAGCGGCATAGCCGGGCTGGCGTCGTCGGACAGTTTCGACAAAGGCGTGATGAGAGCTCTTGCCGAGTCGCCGGACATCAAACTCGTCGGCACCGTCCAGGGCCAGTGGACGGACCAGGTGGCGCAGGTCGAAGTGCAGAAATTCCTTGCCACGCACCCTGGCCAGCTTGATGCGATCGTCGTGCAGTCCCCGGCCGAGAACGGCGTGCTGCAGGCGATGCTCCAGTCTGGCAGGCCAATGGTTCCGATCAGCATCTCGGGCGAGGCCGGAGCTGTATGCTACTGGCGCAAGAACCCCAACTGGGTCGATGCTGGCAACTATGTCTGGCCGCCGGAAGCGGAGGTGTACATCGTCTGGAACATGATGCTGCGCACCCTGGAAGGGCAGGGGCCGAAAATTCAATCGGTTATCCGGCCTGTGCTGAAGTTCACCTACGATGATGTGAAGGCATCGATGCCGGAAGACTGCAGCATCGATGATCCCAAATGGTTCGAGCCCAAAGCGGAAGCTTGGTTCCCGAAATCAATGGCGGATGCCATGGTCACACGCCCCGCCGATCCCTTTACCTGGAAGCCGGCCAACTGACCGGATCCTCCCAAGTCCGGGGTCGCCGCCATGGCGGCCCCGGCCGACAGGACAGCGCCCCCATGACTGAAGTTCGTAATGAGATAGTGTTGCAGGACATCCGCAAGCGATTTGGGGAAACCATTGCGCTTGACGGCTGCAGCTTGACCATCAAGCCAGGTGAAGTGCACGCTATCGTTGGCGAGAATGGAAGCGGCAAGTCGACGCTCGCCAAGATCCTTTCCGGTGTTGTGCTGCCGGACTCGGGCACGATGTCGGTTTTTGGTCAGGTACCGCAAACTCCAATGCAAGCGCGCCGGCTTGGCGTCGCGACCATTTTTCAGGAAGTGCTCGTGGCCGAGAGTCTGCCGGTGGTGGACAATATCTTCGCAGGTAGCGACAGCCTTTGGCGGCGAAGCCGTAGCCGGGCAATCGCCCGCAGCCAAAGCCGTGACATCCTGCAGCGCTTTACCGGACTCGATATCGACCCCGACACGCTTGTGCGGAACCTGCCGCTAAGTGTGCGACAATGGATCGTAATCGCGCGCGCGTTGGTCGCGAAGCCACGTATGCTGATCCTGGACGAGTCCTCCGCAGCTCTTGATCTCGACGCAACGGCCAGGCTGCACGCCGAGATACGCAAGCTGCGCGATGACGGATGCTGCGTTGTCATCGTCACCCATCGAATTGCCGAATTGATCCGCATCACAGACAGAGCCACGGTGCTGCGCGATGGTTCGGTGGTTGGCCAACTGATTGGCAGTGAAATCACCGAGGCCAGCCTTATTGGCCTCATGTCGCCCCAGCAATCTAACACAGGATCTCCTCAAGAACGATTTGCAGCGCAGAGGCGGTTCGGTGGAGGCCCCATTCTCTCAGCATCCGCCGTGTCGGTTGCGATAGGCGCCAAGCCACTGGACTTCGTCATGAGTGAAGGCGAGATCGTCGGCGTCACGGGACTCGACGGTCAGGGCCAAGCCAATTTCCTGCGTGTTGCGGCCGGCATCCTCCCTCCCTTCGCAGGCGAAGTCACTGCTGGCCCGGTGGGGCGCAGTGTCAGGGTCGCCACACTCAATGACGCCGTCAATCAAGGGATTGCCTACGTGTCTGGGGATCGGGCTCGGGAGGGCATATTCCCCAACCTCAGTATCTTGGAGAACTTCAGTCTCGCACACTACAGGAGGCATTTCGGCGAGTTTGGCTGGATCGATTGGAAACCGCTGAAAAAAGCGTTTGCCGTCGAGCGCACAAAGCTTGCCATTCGCATGGGCCAGTCCTCGAACCGCATCACCTCGCTGTCGGGTGGAAACCAGCAAAAGGTTCTGATCGGTCGTGCACTGGCAAGAGCGCCCCGGATCATGGTCCTGGACGATCCCGCCCGCGGCGTCGACGTCGCGACCAAGCGCGAGCTCTACGCACTTCTTAAGGACTTCGCCGCGGCCGGCGGCGCCGTTCTCTATCTGTCTAGCGAAATCGAAGAATTCATGGGTTTTGCGGACCGCGTCCTCATTTTTCGCGATGGCAGCCTGTTTCGAACGCTTCCGGGTGGGGAGTTGTCTGAACACGCCCTGCTTGCCGGGATGTTCGGCCATGCCGACGCCTCTGCGATTTCCTTTGAACTGGAGGCCGCGCATTGAGCCTGCAAGCCCTTGGAGCCCTGGCCCGCAATCCCCGGATCGAGAGATCTCAACACCTGCTCGTACCAATCATCCTGGTCTTCCTGTTGCTGCTGGTGGCAGCCTTGCGAGGTCCCAGACTGTTCACCAGCGACGGCATCGGCGGTGCAATCATTGTCGCGGCACCGCTCATTCTCGCCGCGTTGGCATTGACCCCAATCGCGCTGGCCGGCCGCGGCGGCGTCGACCTGTCTGTCGGGCCTTTGTTGGGCTTCATAAACGTGTCGTTGGTCAAATGGCTGGTCGAGAACGGCGTCACATCGCCGGTGCTCGTCGTGGGCTATGTCGTGGCGGCAGGCGTGATCTATCAAGTGCTGATGGCGGCTATCATCATTTATGTGCGGGTAGCCCCGATCATTGTCACGCTTAGCGGGTACCTGGTCCTGACCGGCGTCAACCTCGTGGTGATGGACCGCCCGTCCGGCTTCGCACCTGACTGGATGCAGGATTGGGGCTATGGGACCGCGATCCTGTCGCCGATCTTCTATATCCTCGTCGGCATGATCGTGTTGTGGTTCGCGTTTTCCCGGACCGCATTCTATCAGCAAATTTTGTTGACCGGCGCCGATGAGCGAATGGCCTTTGCAAACGGCGTCAACACTGTCGCAGCGCGGTTCGGCGCGCACATCGTCGCCGGCATTTTCACCGGCGTCGCGGCTCTCACATATACCGCTCTCATCGCATCCGGTGATCCGACGCAAGGAAACACCTATACCTTGGCTGCTGTCACGGCGCTCGTTCTGGGTGGAACCAGCTTGGCAGGGGGCAGCGGCGGCGGCCTTGGCTCCATTCTCGGCGCCATCAGCATCTACCTGATTTCTTATGCGCTCTCGACATACAGCTTCGGCAACGTATCGGGATACGTCACGCAGCTATCCACAGGGGGCATCCTCATCCTGTCGTTGCTGGTCAACAGTCTCATGAACAAAAAAGGGGGCCGGCCATGACCTCGAAGTCCCTGGGTAGAGGCCATGCGCTTGCTGCAAGCCGCAGCGTGCTTTTGGGCATTGGCTTGCTGGTCGCCCTGTGTGTCGCCGGCGCCATCCTTGTGCCGGGCTTCGTTTCATTCAACAACCTGCGTTCCATGCTGCTTCTCGCGGCGTTCCTCGGTATGGCCTCGCTCGGACAGACGCTTTGTGCCTTGCTTGGCGGAATTGACTTGTCGATCCCCTACGTGATTGGCTCTGCGAATATTTCATTGGCAAGCCTGCTCAACTGGGGCGTGCCACCAATTGTCGCGGTGATGATCGTATTCGTTGGTGGTCTGCTCATCGGGATTTTGAACGGCTATTTGACGTTCCGGCTGCAGGGCCAGTCCCTGATCATGTCTCTGGGCGTCGGATTTGCGGTGGTCGGCGCCTGCCAGATGGTGACAAGCATCGGCTCCGCTTACGCCGGCAACGTGCTTGGCCAGATTCCCGACTGGATGCGCAATATTTCGTCCATCGGAGGCACCACCCTTGGTTTGCCGCTCCCGCCCGTGGTCATTATCTGGTTGGCCATTGCGGCGACCACGATCGCAGTCATGTCGCGAACCTTGTTCGGGCGCAGCTTCTACGCTGTCGGCGGCAACCGCCTTGCGGCATCACGGCTCCTGATTTCGGAGTTCCGGACATGGGTCACCGCCTATGCAACTAGCGCCACCATGTCCGCTGTCACCGGCATGATCATGCTGGGATTCTCGGGCGGCGGATTCGTGGGTGTAGGCGATCCCTACCTGTTCACCACCGTTGCAGCGGTTGTCATCGGCGGAACATCGCTGCTCGGCGGCTGGGGTGGCTACAGCTCCACCATCGTCGGAACGCTGGTGCTGACCGTGCTTACGTCCTTGTTGGTGGGTCTTGGGCTGACTTACGCCATGCAACAAGCGGTGTTCGGGCTCCTGATCGTGCCTGTGGTCGCCCTCTACGCCCGCGTGCCACACATTCGAAACCAGATTTAGGTTTCTGTTCTCATCGAAGGCAGACAATGACCCTTTCCGTCACGCTTCTGGCTCAACTCAAAGACTCCGGACTTGTCCGCGAAGCCGGTCTGCTCGCTGGCGAATGGCTCGAGAGCTCAAGCTCCGGCAAGACCTTCGGGGTGACAAACCCTTCGTCTGGTGAGGTGCTGGCGGTGCTGCCGGATTTCACACGCGCTGAGATCTCGGCGGCGATCGACACTGCATATGTGGTTCAGAAAGAGTGGGCTGGACGAACCGGGAAGGAGCGTGCCGCTGTCCTGCGCAGGTGGTACGACCTTGTGGTCGCCAACGCGGACGACCTTGCAATCATTCTCACCTCCGAGATGGGCAAGCCGCTCGCGGAGTCAAAAGGCGAGGTCCTCTACGGCGCTTCCTATATCGAATGGTATGGCGAAGAAGCCAAGCGCGTATACGGCGACACGATCCCGGGCCACCAGCGAGACAAGCGTATCGTTGTCGTCAAACAACCAGTCGGGGTGGTTGCCGCCATCACGCCGTGGAATTTCCCCTCGGCCATGGTGGCGCGCAAGGTCGCTCCGGCACTTGCAGTGGGCTGCTCAATGGTTTTCAAACCCGCGGCTCTGACGCCGTTGTCAGCGATTGCGCTCGCGGTGCTGGCGGAACGGGCAGGGGTTCCTGCCGGACTCCTCAGTGTCGTTCCCATCACGCACAGCGCGAATTTCGGAGACGAGGTCTGCGAAAATGATAAGGTGCGCAAACTCACATTCACCGGCTCGACCGAAGTCGGACGCTCGCTGATGGCGCAGGCTTCATCCCAGATCATGAAGCTCAGCCTTGAGCTTGGAGGCAATGCCCCCTTCATCGTGTTCGACGACGCGGATGTCGATGCCGCTGTGGAAGGGGCAACAGTTTCCAAGTATCGAAACGCCGGTCAAACCTGTGTATGCGCCAATCGCATCTACGTTCAGGCGTCAGTCTACGAGGAATTTGCGGAAAAACTCTCTCGCCGCGTCTCGTCGTTTAAAGTGGGAGATGGTTTTGCCGACAGTGTCGACATCGGCCCCCTCGTCGACAGCAAGGCGGTTGCGAAGGTCCGGCGCCACATTGAAGATGCCCTGGCACAGGGGGCGCAAATCGCGGTGGGAGGCACGGACCATCCGTTGGGCGGCAATTTCATCCAGCCTACGGTGCTCACTGGCGTCACTTCGGGAATGCAAGTGGCGCGTGAGGAAACATTCGGACCGCTAGCGCCACTGTTCAGCTTCGATAGCGTCGAAGACGTGATAGGGATGGCCAACGATACGGAATTCGGGCTTGCAGCCTATTTTTATGCAAAGGATATGAGCCGAGTCTGGGCGGTCGCGGAAGCCCTGGAGTACGGAATGGTGGGCATTAACACCGGGTTGATATCGACCGAAGTTGCGCCGTTTGGCGGAATCAAGCAATCGGGTTTCGGGCGCGAAGGATCGAAATACGGAACTGACGATTTCGTCGAACTGAAGTACTTGTGCTTCGGTGGAGTCAGCACGTAAATCTTGTTGGCCGGGGTAAGCTTATTCGCGGTCCGCCGCCAATGAACGCTTCGGAAAAGGGGTGTGAAAGTTCGGAATGGAAGATCAGGGCCTGCAGATTCCGCGTCAATCCGCCACTCTTCGGCTGCTAGTGGAAGACAAGCTGCGTTCTGCCATAGCGAGCGGCCATTTCAAGCCCGGGCAGCGGTTGGTTGAGCGCGAACTGTGCGAACAATTGGGTGTGGGCAGAACCTCGATCAGAGAAGCCCTCCGGCAATTGGAGGCCGAAGGACTGATCACGACGCTCGCTCACCGCGGTCCAGTGGTCACCGTCATAACTTATGACGAGGCAACTCAGCTTTATAAGGTTAGGGCACTCCTGGAGGGGTTTCTCGGAAGGGAATTCGCGGAGCACGGCCGTGAAGAAGATATCGCCGCGCTGGAAGTGGCGCTGAAACAATTTGAAAAAGCAGCGCGATCGGGCAAAAGGCAAGATCTGGCCGCAGCAAAAACCGTGTTCTACAATTGCCTTATCGATGGAGCCGGAAATTCATTCGTGCGCCAGATGCTGACCCAATTGCACAATCGGGTGACGCAGTTGCGGATCGTTTCGATGACGCAGCCGGGCCGGCTGAAGCATAGCATTGAGGAAATCCGCGAAATAACTGCTGCCATCAAAAACAGGGAGCCGGCGCGTGCGGCTGCGGCCTGCTCACGCCATGTCGAGATGGCGGCCGTGACGGCGCTGGACTACCTGCGCAAGAACGGTCCGGAGGCCACGGGCTAGTCTCCAATAGGTCCGACCCGCAAGATCGGCAGAAGACCGTAGAGGGGAATTTCATCGCTTGGCGGGAGCGCTGCTACCGTGAAGCCCCGCGTTGAAGCCCTAAGCAGTCGATGTGATGCTCGATGATCTGCTCCGCCGGCTGGCGACCGAAGTCCGTCGTCGCGCGACCATCCTGCACAAGCGCCGTGTCCAACCTGTGTTGGATCCCTAGTCTTGGACGAGACGGACCAGAACTCAGGTACGGTCGCAACCGCCTACATCTCCGAAAGGCGGGTTGACAGATCGGGACGGGCAAAGACGGCAGGCTGCAGCTCCGTGCCGAGCCCCGGTCCTTCCATCGGTAGAACGTGACCGTCCACGACATTTGGCAGCTCCGTGACCAATTCCTTGTACCAGCCGGTATAGAAGGCGCGTACCGATTCCTGGATCAGCGTGTTGGGCTGCGAGAAGGAGGAGTGGACTGCCGCTACATACGCCACCGGTCCCGTGCAGTCGTGCGGCGCATAGGGACGATGATAGGTATCGGCCAGTGCCGCGATCTTGCGGCCTTCGGTGAGCCCGCCGGTCCACACCAGATCCGTCATGACGATGCCGATCGCGCCCGCCTCCAGCATATCCTTGTAGGGAAATCGCGATCCCAGCGTCTCGGAGGCGCAGATGGGCACCGAAGTGTGCGCCGCGAGCTCGGACAGCGCCGAGGTCGAATTCATGCGGATAGGGTCCTCGTACCAGGTTGGTTGGAAGGCTTCGAGTTCGCGTGCGATGTGCTTGATGCTGGGCAGGTTCCACAGACAATGAAACTCGACCATGATCTGCATCCTGTCGCCGACCCGCTTGCGGATCTTCTCGAACGGCGAAAGAGCCGTGCGAAGCTGCGCGGTCGTGATGAAGCGCCCATCGTTCTCCACGGCGGCGGGGTCGAAGGGCCATATCTTCATTGCCGTGATGCCGCTTTCCAGCAGGTTTTCGGCCAATGCGCCGGCGTCGGTCATGAAGGCGACCAGATCTTCGTAGGGACCGTCGGACGCTGCCATGTTCCAGGTATCCACAGGCTTGATGCGGTTCGAACGCACATAGCCGTAGCCGGCACAGGTGTTGTAGACGGGGAGGCGCTTGTGGCAGGCGCCGCCCAGCATCTGGTGGACAGGGAGGTTGCAGACCTTGCCGAATGTGTCCCACAGCGCCAGATCGATCGCGGAAGCAGCCCGGTATTCCGCGCCGGTCGACGATTGCGCCAGCGGCAGGTTCACCATTTCGCGCGACAGCGCCTCGATGTGAAGGGGATCGCGGCCCAGCAACCGGCTGGACAGCACTTCGTGGATATGGGCCTCCACGGCGCCGGCGCCGTAGAATGTCTCGCCGAGCCCGGTGATGCCCGCATCGGTCTCGAGTTGCACCCAAAGCACATTGGCGAACTCTTGCAGCCTTAAGGTGCGGATCGCAGTGATCTTCATGGCCTTGGCAGCTCCATCGCTCGGTCTTCGCCGCGCTGGCGGCCGTCGGGTGCATGAGTCACCGGCGATCGACTATCGTTCCGGTGTTTCGGTTATTGCTAAATGTCCTGACCGAAGCTGATCTGGACCTTTGTCGCCTTCGATTTGTCGTTCGCCAGCGCAAAGGCTTCCAGCACCCGGTCGAGCGGAAAAACGGCGCTGAGCAGCGGCCTTACGTCGATGCGCCGGCTGTTGATGAGAGCGACGGCCTCCTCGAACTCCTTGTCGAAGCGGAAGCTGCCGCGAAGGTCGACCTCGCGCGTCACGATCAGGTTGAGGGGAAGCCCGACGTCGCCTCCCAGACCAAGCTGCATCACTATCCCGCGCGGACGCAGGTGAGGGAGCGCGCCGCGCAGGACCGATGCGTTTCCCGAGGCTTCGAAATGGACGTGGAACGAGCCGTTCCGCCCGGCGAAGTCGGCCAGCGCCTCAGGCTCTTGCGCCACGTTCAGGATATGGTCGGCCCCGAGTTTGTGCGCCAGAGCAAGGGCGGAGTCGTGGATGTCGGTCGCGACGATCCCGGCGGCGCCGGCGTCACGGGCGGCCATGATGGTTAGAATGCCGATCGGGCCGCAGCCGGTGACCAGCACCTTGCGCCCTTCCAGCGGTCCCGCCCGCCTGACGGCGTGCAGGCACACGGCAAGCGGCTCGGCCATTGCGGCCTCACCCAGCGACACGCCCTCGGCGACGGGAAAGACCTGATCCCGATCGACACAAAGCATTTCACGGAATCCGCCCTGGATATGCGGGAAGCGCATGGCGCTGCCCATGAAGCGCATATTGATGCAGTGGTTGCGCAGACCGGCCCGGCAATTCTCGCAATCACCGCAGGGCCGGCTCGGATTGATCGCCACGCGTGTTCCCGCAGTGATTCCGGAGACGCCGGGGCCAAGAGCCTCGATGATGCCGGCGATCTCATGGCCGAGGATCATCGGTTCGCGCAGACGGATCGAATCCGTTCCACCGTGATTGAAGTAATGCAGGTCCGAACCGCAGATTCCGCCCGTCGATATCCGGACTTGAACCTCACTTGGTCCAGGTTCGGTATTGGTGACCTCCTCGATCCGGAGATCGAGAGGAGCATGGACGACGACACCGAGCATTCTGGTTCCCTGATGTGTTCGGCTAGAGGACGGCAAGCATGCCGCCATCGACATAGATGGTCTGGCCGTTGACGTAGTCCGACGCGGCCGATGCGAGGAAGATTGCGGTTCCTACCAGATCCTTGGGCAGGCCCCATCGGCCCGAAGGTGTGCGACCCTTGACCCAGGCATCGAAGTTGGCGTCGGATGTCAACGCCTTGTTCATTTCAGTATCGATGTAGCCTGGGCCGATCGCATTGGCCTGAATGCCATGGGCCGCATCAACGACGGATATCCCGACCGCGCCAAGCGCTTCGTACCAGGNGGTGAGCATCTTGATGCCGCCCTTCGCTGCCGTGTAGGGCGCGACGGTGGCGCGGGCGACCTCGCTGGTCAGCGACCCTATGTTGATGATCTTGCCGCCACCGCCCCTTGCGACCATGCGGCGGGCGGCCTCGCGGCCCATGATGAAGGCGCTGGTGAGGTTGGTCTCCAGCACCCGCCGCCAATCGGCGCTTTCCAGTTCAAGCATCGGCCGGCGAAACTGGACGCCGGCATTGTTGATCAGGATGTCGATAACGCGACCCTCGTTGTCGAGGCGCCCGAACGCCCCCTTGATCGCCTCTTCATCGCATACGTCGAATACGCTGAAGTGGACCTGTCCCGCGCGCTCGCCGAAGCTCTCGGCCGCCTGCGCGAGCCTGTCGGCATCACGTCCGTTGAGGACAATCTCGGCGCCGGCTTCCGCAAGGCCGCGGGCCATGGCGAGACCCAGTCCGCCTGAGGACCCGGTCACCAGCGCGGTCTTGCCCGTCAGGTCAAAGTAGGCGATTGCACTCATGCTCGGCTCGATTTCGCTACAACAGTATTCAAGGGTTGCAACCGTGCCCGGGATCAAATGACGCCGGCGGTGAGAAGGGCGCGGACGGTGAGATCGAAATGGTCCGCCATCGCCTTTTCGGCCGCCCTCGCGTCACCGCGCCGAATGGCAACGGCGATTGCGCCATGGCCTTCGATGCTGCCCATGCGCTCGGCGTCGGTTGGGCGGGCGGCCCAACCGATCGCCCAATTCTGCCGCGTGACCGAAGCAAAGGATGTGATCAGCAAGGCGAAAAGGGGGTTGCGCGACGCGCGCGCCACGGCGGCGTGGAAAGAGATGTCGAGTTCCATCACGTCTCCTGTCGCGGCAAAGCTCCGCTTCATCCTGTCTGCGATCGCACAAATTTCGTCAGCCTCCTGATCGCTGCGCCGCAGTGATGCGAGGGCGGCCGTCCTGAGTTCGATCGTGCGGCGCACGTCGAATATCTGCTGGATGGAAAGCTGGTTGGTATAGACGCAATGGTCGATCATGCGGCCGATGGCGGAGCCGTCCGCGGGCGCCACACGCGCGCGCCGGCCGTTGCCGACATCGATCAGCCGCAACGCAGCCAGGCTTCTGAATGCTTCGCGGGCGACCGCGCGCGAGGCGCCTGCTTCGACGGCGAACGCCGACTCGCTAGGCAGCGGGGCGCCGGGCGCAAGGGCGTTCGTGCGGATATGGTCCACCACCTTGTCCGCCACGGTGTCGACGAGCGACTGCGGCGCATCGCCAGTTCCGGTTATTTTTGCCATCGCACTCATTTCGCTCCTTATCGCTTCAACCTATATGATAGGTCAAGCAGTTTTTGCATGGATTTTAATCCAAACCTGTTTACATTCGTGACTTGTGTGTGATACAGCGCATGCCAATTTTGGAGGAAGCATCGTGCACGACCCGATGACAACAGGGAAGTTCGCATAATGAGGCAAGCGCTTGGCATGGTGCGTCGCTATCCGGTCTGGGTCGCGGTGATCCTGCTGTACGCCGTTGCGGGTTTCTTCTCGCCCGCTATGCTGAAACCCGAGCAGATCCTCAACATTCTTCAGGTCACGGCCTTCCTTGGGCTCGTCGCGTCGGGCCAGACACTTTCCTTACTCGTCGGCGGCATCGATCTCTCGGTCGCCGGCGTCGTCACCATGACCAACATACTCGCGACCAGCATGATGATGGGCCAAAACGAGCGCATTCCGCTGGCGCTTGCCTGTTGCCTGGCGCTTGGATTGGTTGTCGGGGTGATCAACGGGATTCTGATCGCGGTTCTGCGCATGGCGCCCATCATCGCCACCCTGGCCATGAACGCCATCCTGTTCGGCGCGGCCCTCGTCTATACGGGCGGCGCGCCGTACGGAACTTCCGCGCCGGCCTTCAACGTGGTTGGCCAAGGGTCGCTTTTCGGCCTTCCAGCGAGCGCCCTGTGCTGGCTGGCCATAACGCTTGCACTCGCCTGGATCATGCGGCGCACGACGCTCGGCCGGTGGATTTACGCAGTCGGCGCCAATGAGACCGCGGCGCGCTTCATGGGCGTGCCGGCGCGCAGCGTGCTGGTCATCGCCTATGCGCTCTCAGCCATATTGGCCGTGCTCGGCAGCCTTCTGCTCACGGCCTATATCGGCAATCCGAGCCTCGGCATCGGCAACCAGTTCCTGCTGACGTCGGTCGTCGCCGTCGTTGTCGGAGGCACTGCCCTTACGGGTGGCATTGGAAGCGTGCTCGCAACCGTCGCCGGCGCGCTGTTCGTAACTGAACTCAACAGCTTCACCAACATCGCCCAGGTATCCACGGGCGCCCAATACATCATCCAGGGCGTTCTCATCGCTCTGAGCGTGATCGTCTACCGGCTGATCGGCGCGAGTGCCGATGAACGGTGAAATCTCAGAAGGAGGAGAGCAATGACAGGATATACCATCGACCGTCGCAAGCTGCTGATGCTGGGAGCGGGAGCCGCCATAGGTTCCTTCGCACTCACCCGAGGCGCCCTGGCCGACGTGATCAGCAACGCCAAGATCGAAGGCTCAGCCGAGATGGCCAAGGGCGCGCAGAAGTCGGGCAAGCTGCGCATCGGCTTCTCGAACGGCTTCTCGGGCAACACCTGGCGCACGCAGAACCTTGCCTCCATGCAGACCGAGGCTGCCGCCAACAAGGACAAATACGACTTGATCACGGTCGACGGCCAGGGTGACATCACCAAGCAGGTCAATGACATCGAGGACTTGATCGCGCAGAGCGTCGACGCCCTGCTTGTCATACCGAACTCGGGCACGGCGGTCGTTCCAGCACTGAGGAAAGCGACCAGGGCCGGTATCATCACAATTCCATTCAACCTGCCGGTCGAAGGAGACAACTGGACTGCTTTCATCGGCACCGATCCGAAGAAGAAGGGCGCAACAACCGGCAAATTCCTCAACGACGCGCTGGGCGGCAAGGGCAAGATCGTCGCCCTCGGCGGCCTGCCGGGCAACTCCTACACGGCTGAGTGCTGGGCAGGCGCGCAGACCGAGTTCGGTTCCGGCATCGAGGTGCTCGCCTTCAAGGATGCCTCCTGGCAGGAAGACAAGGCCAAAGTGGTCATGGCGGATCTGATCGCTGCTTATCCGCAGATCGACGGCATCTGGTGCGATGGCGGGCAGGATGCGGCAGGGGGGCTCAAGGCGCTCATGGCGGCGAACCGTCCGCTGGTGCCGGCCACGGGTGACGACTACAACGGACTTCTCAAGCTCTATGACGCGCAGAAAGCGGCCAATCCGAAGTTCAAGATCGGCTGCGTCTCCGAGCCGTCATGGGAAGGGGTGGTTGCGCTGCGCACGGCAATGAAGCTGCTTTCCGGTCAGGATGCGCCCAAGCGCCAGGTCATCAGCCCGGTCCTCATGGATGACAGCAACTACAGCCAGTTCATCAAAAAGGATCTGCCCGATGGGGTGTTCGTCGACACGCTGCTGACGGACGATGAACTGAAGAAGCTCTTCAGCTGAGGCTGGAAGAACCGACCGGCGGGCCGCACCCGGATGCGGCCCACCCTTGCCTGAAAGACACCGAATGCAGCACGACATGGCCGTTGGGACGGAAACCTACGCGCTTGAACTGAGGGGCATCGATAAGAGCTTTGTCGGCGTCAAGGCGCTGAAAGGCGCTTCGTTCGCATGCCGTCCGGGCGAGGTCCATGCGCTGATGGGAGAGAACGGCGCCGGCAAGTCGACCCTCATGCGCGTCATCGCCGGCGTCTGGAAACCCGATGCGGGAACGATCCTCATCCAGGGGCGCGAGGTGCAGATCACCGGACCGCGCCATTCCCAGGGTCTCGGCATTGCGATGGTCTACCAGGACACGCGCCTGGTTCCCGATCTCGACGTAGCGCAGAACATCTGGCTGGGACGCGAGCCAGGCGGGGCGATCACGGTCGACCGACGGGCCATGGAGGAGGGCGCGCGCACTATCCTTACTCGTCTCGGCGTTGCCTTGCCGATGAATCGCCTGGTCAGGGATCTCGAGGTCGCCGAACGCCAGATCGTGGAGATCGCGCGGGCATTGACGGGCGAGCCTTCGGTCTTGATTCTCGACGAGCCGACCTCGGCCCTCGACGCGGCTGAAATCGAACGCCTGTTCTCGATCGTGACCGAACTCAAGCGGCAGGGCACCGCGGTCATTTTCATTTCCCACAGATTGCCGGAAGTCTTCGCGATCGCCGATCGCATCACGGTCCTCAAGGACGGTGAGCTTGTCGGGACGGTCGACCGCCAAGCAGTGGACCATGAGAAGCTCGTGGCGATGATGGTCGGGCGCGATCTCGCGCTCGCCTATCCACCACGCGCGCAAGCCGTGGGCGCGGAGCGGCTCAAGGTCGAGGCGCTTTCGAGCCCCGGTCTTTTCAACAACCTTTCCTTCGGTGTTCGCGCCGGAGAGATCGTCGGCTTCGGAGGCATCCAGGGCAATGGCCAGGCGGATGTCGCTCGCGCTCTTTTTGGCTTGGTCCCCTGCGCCGGCTCGGTGATGTTGGACGCCAACCCGGCGCGTTTCAAGGCGCCGGCGCACGCCATCAAGGCCGGCTTGGTCTATGTTCCCGGCGACAGGCATCGCGAGGGCCTGTTCATGCCGCATTCCATCCGCGAGAACCTGTCTGTTCCGCACCTGGCGGAATGGGCAGGTCTTGGACGCATTCCCGCCGGCCGGGAGCGCCAGGAGACGCTCGATGCGATGTCGCGTTTCGCGATCAAGGCGGCGTCGGGCGAGCAGGCCGTACGCACGCTATCGGGCGGCAACCAGCAGAAGGTCGTGCTCGGCCGATGGACCGTCGGCGATCCCAAGGTCTATGTCTTCGAGGATCCGACCCGCGGCGTGGATGTCGCCACCAAGCTCGAGATCTACCGGCGCATCCGCGCGCTGGCCGACGCCGGCGCGGCCGTCATCCTGGTCGCCTCCGATCTGCTGGAACTTATCGGGTTGAGCGACCGCATCCTCGTCTTCTCCAAGGGCCGGATCGTCGACGAGATCGCCGGCGCCGAAGCGACGGAGGAGCGTATCGTCGGCAGCGCCGTCGAGGCCGGCCGGACGCATGGCGATCCGCAGGCTGCGACGTCTCTGATCGGCGACGCGACAACGCCTTCGGCCGCAGCCAAAAGCGGCTCGGCAACCGGTTCCGGCCTGCTTTCGCGCTACATGGGTCCGCTGCTGCTGCTGGTGCTTATAGCCTTGCTGGGCTTGGCGACGACCCGCTACTCCGATTTTTTCCTGACTTCGCGCAACCTGTCCAACATTGCCGCGCAGGTGGCGCCGTTGGCTCTCGTTGCGCTTGGGCAGTTCTGCGTAGTCGTGCTTGGCGGCATCGATTTGTCCGTCGGCCCCCTCATCAGTCTCGTCACGGCCATGGCCTCCTTCCTTGCCGCGACCGAAGGTGGTGCTGGGGTCATTGCTGCCATCGGCGCGGCTCTGGCGGCCGGTGCGGCGACGGGCCTGGTCAACGCCTTCATGATCGTGCGGCTGAAAATCCCCGACCTCATCGCGACGCTTGCCACCTACTCGGTCGTCTTCGGTCTTGCGCTGATTGTCCGGCCCAGCCCCGGCGGGCTGGTGAGCGATGATTTCCTCGACCTCTTCGAGACCTCGCTTGGCTCGGTGCCGGTAGCGGCACTCGCGATCGTGCTTGTCTATATTGCTTTCGAATACTTGATGCTGCGGGGACGCCTCGGCCAGCGGCTCTACGCCGTCGGATCGAGCAGCGAGGCAAGTCTGGCGGTGGGACTCCGGACAGCCTGGATTCGCGCTGCCGCCTATGTCTTTTGCGGCATTTGCGCCGCCATAGCCGGTCTTATCGTCACCGCCCGCATCGGAAGTGGCGATCCGCAGGCAGGATCGATCTTCACGCTCGCCTCGGTGACGGCTGTCGTGGTGGGTGGCGTCTCCGTGTTCGGTGGGCGCGGCACCGCGATCGGGGTGCTGCTCGGCGCCGTGGCGGTCGGCGTGATGCAGAACGCGCTGAACCTGATGCAGGTTTCCGCCTACTATCAGTACATCTGGACCGGCGGCCTCACCCTGCTCGCGGTCGCAGGCTACTCGCTGCGGCTGTCGAGGAAGAAGAAGAGGTCATGACAATGAAGACATCGGCGCCGGAGGTTTGCTGCGTCGTCGACTGCGCGAACAGGCTGGGCGAGGTGCCCGTGTGGGACGTCGCCGAGCAGGCACTCTATTGGGTCGATATCGAGGGGTGCCTGCTGCAGCGCTTCCATCCGGCGACCGGCGAGACCCGCAAGTGGCCGCTGCCCGAGCGCGTCGCCTCGCTGGCGCTGCGCAAGGCGGGAGGCATCGTCTTGGCGCTCGCTTCGGGCTTCGCCTTTTTCGACCCGAAGACCGGTGCGATCGAACGGCTCGCCGCCCCCGAGGCCGACAAGCCCGGCAATCGGTTCAATGACGGGAAGTGCGACCGGCGCGGCCGCTTCTGGGCCGGGACGATGGACGATTCCCTCAAGAGTCGTACGGGCGGCCTGTATCGTCTCGATCCCGATCTTTCCTGCACGACGATGGAGCAAGGCATCGGTATCTCCAACAGCCTGGCCTGGAGTCCGGATGACCGGACATTCTACTTCGCCGATACACTGATCCGTACGATCTTCACCTACGACTTCGACCTGGAAAATGGGGCGATCGCCAATCGCCGTGTGTTCACGGATTGCGCGGGTCAGCCGGGGAACCCCGACGGATCGACGATCGACGCGCAAGGGTTCCTGTGGAATGCGCAGTGGGATGGCTGGCGGCTGGTGCGCTACGCACCCGACGGGCGCGTCGACCGCATCGTCCCACTGCCCGTCCAGAAACCAACGAGCTGCATGTTCGGTGGCTCCGATCTCTCGACGCTTTACGTCACGTCGGCCGTTTGGGATCTATCGCCCGAGGCCTTGAAGCAGCAGCCTCATGCAGGCGGCGTCCTTGCTCTCGATGTCGGCGTACGCGGTCTGCCCGAACCGCGCTTCGCGGGCTGACTCTGTCTCACTCCCTCTCTCCTATCAGGTGCCACGGCCGTGAAGATAACCGCCATAACCACCCGCATCGTCAACGCAGACATGCGCAACTGGGTCTTCGTCAAGGTCGAGACCGACCAGCCGGGACTTTTCGGCTGGGGCGAGGCGACACTGGAATGGAAGACGCGCGCCGTAGCCGGCGCGGTCGAAGATCTCTCACCCCTGATGATTGGGCACGACCCGCGCGACATCGAGCAGGCCGTCCGAGTGATGAAGAAGCACAGCTTCTGGCGCCTTGGCGTGATCGGAATGAGCGCGATCTCCGGCATCGAGATGGCGCTGTGGGACATTGTGGGTAAGGACTTCGGCGTGCCGGTGTGGCGGCTGCTCGGCGGCAAGGTCCGCGACAAGGTGCTGGTCTATACCCATCTCGGCCTAGGCGACATGCGGGCCGTGTATGAGACGCTGGAGGAAGCGCCCCTGGTCGAACGCGCAAGCGAGGTCGTGGAGAAGGGATACCGTGCCTTCAAGGCCGTCTTCATTCCCTACACGAATTACCATGCGCCGCTGCCCGAGATCGACAAGGTCGCCCGCATGATGGAGGCAATGCGCAAGGCGACCGGCAACTCGGTCGAGATCATGGTGGATTTCCATGGCCGCCCGGCAAGCGCGGCTGCCTCGATCGCCTACATCAACGCACTGGCGCCCGGCCGCCCGATGTTCGTGGAAGAGCCCGTTCCTCCAGGCGAGACCGCCGCGCTAAAGGCGATCGCGCAACGCGTTACGGTGCCGCTGGCAACCGGGGAGCGCCTTGTCGACCGCCCGGAGTTCGTCGATCTGCTGAATGCGCGCGCAGTCGACATCATCCAGCCGGACATCTGCCACTGCGGCGGGCTCGGGGAAGCCAAGAAGATCGCCGCGATGGCCGAGGCTTTTTCGGTTGGAGTGGCGCCGCACAACCCACTCGGTCCGATCGCCGGCGCGGCCGCCCTGCATTTCGCGGTCTCGACGCCAAATCACGTCATACAGGAGGAGATGGTTGGCGCCGTCCCGTGGTATTTCGACGTGGTCCAGGGACCCATTCGTCGCATCGATGGCTATTGGCAGGTTCCCGAGGCTCCCGGCCTCGGCATCGAGGTGGACGAGAAGGAATGCGCGAAGCATCCGTTCGCGCCCGAAGTTCTGCACACCAGCAACGCCGTTTTGGACGACGGCACAATTGTCGATTGGTAGAGTGCGCTATGTGAACCAGCCCACGAGGTAGGGTTCCGCATGGCGGGTGGGAGCTTCGGCATTTGCGGCATGTTGGAGGATCCAAAACCAGCATCGAATTTCCCACGGCAGCTAGATGTTTGATCCCAGGCTTTGATGGTTCATCATTGTCGTCCGAATCAAAGGATGCGCTATGGGCCAGATTCTGCATGGGAGCGCCACAACGACAGAGGCGATCCGTCGAGCGATACAGCATAGTCAAGCGAGCCTGAGGACGCTTTCGAAGCGCTACGGTATCAATCCTAAGACGGTCGCGAAGTGGAAGAAGCGGAGTTCGACCGCCGATCTACCCACCGGCCCCAGGGAGCCGAGATCGACGGTTCTGTCTGTCGAGGAAGAGGCTGTCGTTGTGGCTTTCCGCCGCTACACGCTGCTGCCGCTCGATGATTGCCTCTACGCGTTGCAGCCGACGATCCCGCATCTGACCCGTTCTTCATTGCACCGTTGTCTGCAGCGCCACGGCATCGGCCGATTGCCGGATGTCGAGGGCGACAGGCCGGCGAAGAAGAAGTTCAAGGCCTATCCGATCGGCTTCTTCCACATTGATATCGCGGAGGTCCGAACCGAGCAGGGCAAGCTACACATGTTCGTCGCCATCGACCGGACCTCGAAATTTGCCTTCGTCGAACTGCACGAGAAGGCTCCGACAGCCATTTCCAAAGAGTTTCTGCTCCGCCTGATCGCCGCCGTCCCTTACAAGATCCATACCGTGCTCACCGACAACGGCATACAGTTCACCACGCCAGGAGCTGGCGGTTCGGCCGTTCCACTGATCAAGGAAGCGATCGCAAATGGCGAGATATTCCGGGCTCATGCCTTCGAACTCACCTGCGCCAGGAACGATATCGAACATCGAACTACCAAGGCAAGGCATCCTTGGACCAACGGCCAGGTCGAGCGGATGAACAGGACCATCAAGGATGCAACCGTCAGGCGCTTCTATTACGAGAGCCACGACCAACTCCGTCGGCACCTTGCCGACTTCGTCTCGGCCTACAATTTCGGTCGCAGGCTCAAGACCCTCAAAGGCCTCACACCCTACGAGTTCATCTGCAAGGCATGGGCCTCCCAGCCCGAGCGCTTCACCCTCAATCCGCTCCACCAAATGCCGGGACTAAACATCTAGTTCATGACAAAGGTGGTCCTGTTTCGGGCCGACACCGGTGCCGGCTGCTGCTCCGCGACGGCGGCCTCCGGGTGCGAAATCGCAAGGCCAGGTGTCTCTCTTACGCGGTTGGGACAGTGTCGGCATGACCTGGATCATGACAATGCGAACCCTGAGCTGCAGCATTACGATTGGCTTTACCGTTAGCCGCCTACCCAGCGGTTCAAGGGAGATGGTTGTTTTGGACGCTCTACTGGCCTGGTCCATCGTCGCCGACGCGCAATGGGTCGGGGATTGGGCGCAAAAAAATGCCGGTCGCTGCCGGGCCGAGGGTCTTGGGGGAACGATACGGGAGTCGATGATATGCGTTTATTGGCGCGGGGAATCACTTGACTGGACTAGGTCGCAAATTGATGCCATCGCCCTGGATCATAGTTTCAAACCAATGTGCGGCAGTTGCTCCGCAACAGTGATCATCCAAGTCTTGTAGTCTGCGGGAAGTACGTCTCGGTCGAAGTCCGCTTGGCGGATGCCGTTGGTGTCATAAAGGTAGACGTTAAGCCCCCCGAATTGCTCGGTAGCCAGGTGGATGGCCCCTATGTCAGATGCACGAATATGACCGCGCCGCCCGGGATAAGTGCCCGTCCATCCTTTCCACCAGACGAGATCGCCCGTCGCGGAATCGAAATAACTGCCGCGGCTGGGATTGAAGAAAAAGTAGATGGCGACGAAGGCCAGGAGAAACATGCCGACCAGCAACGCTGACGCCGACAACATCTGCTGGTAATCATTCATCGCTTTCTCTAATGTGCTTAAGCCACCGTACACCGTTGATACCGTGCCGAGGCCTAGAAGCATCCAACCGCGAAATTCTGAGCGGGCTCTCATCTCAAATGCAAGCTCGCTGAGTTGAGCAGCTTCCATTTCCACCTCCGCCTTCCCCTGCAGCCGATACTGCCAAGGCCCAAGAGGCGATCGCCAGGTCCGGCCGATGTCTGCCAGCTGGTCCATGTTCTGACTCAGCATGCCTGACCGGGAAAGTTAGAAGAGAGGATGCGTCAGGTCCATTAAGTTGTCCTTAGGCTACCCATTAGAAAGATTTACGAATGACGGAATGATGGGGCCCTCAGATCGCCGACTCAGCCCGTTTAAATCATTAGGAAATCAGAACATATGCGCAAGAATTATTAACTTTTTCTGGATCGATTGACTCGGTATTCCTCCTCCGAAAGCTGGCTTCAGCGGATTTCCTGCGGAGGGACGGTCATGACCGAACGGACGAATGCCTATTTCAATGCCTCGGTTCGTGAACGCGATCCGCTCATCGCTCAGGCGCTCGACAACGAGAGGAAGCGGCAGCAGGACCAGATCGAGTTGATCGCCTCGGAGAACATTGTCAGCCGGGCGGTGCTAGACGCTCTCGGCCATGAGATGACGAACAAGACCTTGGAAGGATATCCGGGCAATCGCTTCCATGGAGGTGGGCAGTTCGTCGACGTGGTCGAGCAGGCAGCGATTGACCGTGCCAAGAAATTGTTCAACTGCGCATATGCGAATGTGCAGCCCCATTCGGGAACACAGGCCAATCTGGCCGTCTTCTTCCTGCTGCTCAAGCCAGGGGAGAAGGTCCTGTCACTCGACCTTGCCGCTGGCGGACACCTGTCGCACGGGATGAAGGGCAATCTTTCCGGCCGCTGGTTTGAATCGCACAACTACAACGTCGATCCCGAAACCGAAGTAATTGACTATGACGAGATGGAGCGTATTGCCGAGGAAGTTCGTCCAGCTCTTTTGATCACGGGCGGATCGGCCTACCCGCGCGAACTCGACTTCGAGCGCATGGGCAAGATCGCAAAAAAGGTCGACGCCAAGTTCCTCGTCGATATGGCGCACATCGCCGGCCTCGTCGCGGGCGGCGCCCATCCCTCTCCGTTTCCGCATGCCGACATCGTGACCTGCACCACGACGAAGACCTTGCGCGGCCCTCGCGGCGGATTGATCCTGACCAACAACGAAGAGTGGTTCAAGAAACTTCAGGCCGCCGTCTTTCCGGGTGTTCAGGGTTCGCTGCACACCCAGGTTCTGGCCGCAAAGGCGATCTGTCTGGGCGAGGCCCTGCAGGACGATTTCAAGGTTTACGCTGCGCAGGTGATATCGAATGCCCGTGCACTCGCCGACACCCTGATGAAGCGCGGCGTGCGGGTCGTTTCGGGAGGGACGGATACGCATATCGTCCTGATTGACCTGTCGAGCAAGGGCCTGATCGGCAAGCAGGCGGAGGACCTTCTGTCCCGTGCCAACATCACCGCGAACAAGAATCCGATCCCCAATGACAGCCCGCGGCCGCCCGAGTGGGTAGGGATGCGGCTTGGCGTTTCCGCCGCAACCACCCGTGGCATGAAGGAAGCTGAGTTTCGTGTTCTTGGAACCATCATTGCTGACCTGATCGAGGCCGAAGCCGCCGGGGATGCGGATGGGACGGTCGAAGGCGCGAAGGGGAAGGTGGCCGAACTGACCAAGACGTTCCCGGTATACGCGCACTAGCGTTCGCGAAGGATTTCAACGTGCTGCGCATCGGCATTCGCGGTGGCCTGGTGGGGACCCGGCAACGCGAACCGAAAGGGATGAGGCGAAGGAATGGATATAACCCCCAGTGGTGCGATCATCGACGGCAAGCGGTATTCCGCCAGACTGCTCGCCGAGATCAAGGTCAAGGTCGAGGATCTGAAGCAGCGAACGGGCGAGGTCCCTGGCCTTGCCGTGGTGCTTGTCGGCTCGGATCCCGCAAGCGCCGTTTACGTCGGTTCGAAGCACCGCCAGACTGTCGCGGCGGGAATGCGGTCTTTCAAGCACGAGCTTCCGGCCGACGCCACGCAAGACGAGCTGATGGAACTGATCGACCAGTTGAATGTCGATCCGGCGGTCCATGGCATACTGGTTCAGCTTCCCCTGCCAAGTCATCTCGACACCAACGCTGTTATCCAGGAGATCAATGCCGACAAGGACGTGGACGGTTTCCACATAATCAACGCGGGTCGTCTTTCCACTGGCCAGCCAGCGCTGGTGCCGTGCACTCCGGTAGGCTGCCTGATGCTTTTGAAGGACCAGCTCGGTTGCGACCTTTCGGGTCTGAACGCTGTAGTCGTCGGGAAATCGAACATCGTGGGTAAGCCGATGGCGCAGCTTCTGATGGCCGAGAACTGCACCGTGACCGTCGCACATTCGCGCACACGCAATACCCAGGAGCTTTGCAGGTCGGCTGACATACTGGTCGTGGCGGTCGGGAAGGCGGGATTGGTGCGAGGCGACTGGATCAAGCCCGGTGCGGTCGTGATCGACGTGGGCATCAATCGCGTCTTCGACGCGGACGGGAAATCCCGCATCGTGGGCGACGTCGCGTTCGCTGAGGCCGGCCACGCAGCTGCCATCACCCCAGTCCCGGGAGGCGTGGGTCCCATGACCATCGCCTGCCTGCTGTCGAACACGCTGACGGCCTTCTCGCGCCAGCATGACCTCAACGCTTGATCTGTCCTCCGAAAGGGACCCTTCGATGTCGTCTTCGTCAAATCGCTACGCGCTGCGCGTTGCCTGCCCGTCGATCCGGGGCGTGACTGCCGCAATCGCAGGCTACCTTTCCGGCCGCGGGTGCAACATTTCCGATAGTTCCCAGTTCGACGATGCCGACACCAGCCGCTATTTCATGCGGGTAAGCTTCCAATCGGAAGAGGGCCATACGCTCGAAGAGCTGCGCAGCGGCTTTGCAGCGATCGCCAGCGAGTATGGCGCAGATGTCGAATTCTTCGACGAGATGACCAAGCGCAAGGTCATCCTCATGGTGTCTCGTTTTGGTCACTGCCTCAATGACTTGCTCTACCGTTGGCGCATCGGTGCGCTTCCGATCGATATCGTCGGTGTGATGTCAAACCATCTGGACTACGAGAGCGTCGTCTCCAGCCACGGCATCCCGTTTCACTGCATCAAAGTCACGAAGGAAGACAAGCCTGCCGCGGAGGACGCGCAGATGCGCGTTGTCGAGGAAACGGGAGCGGAGCTGATCGTGCTCGCGCGGTACATGCAGGTGCTTTCCGATGACATGTGCCGCAAGATGTCGGGGCGGATCATAAACATCCATCACTCGTTCCTTCCCTCCTTCAAGGGCGCCAACCCGTATAAACAGGCGTTCGAGCGGGGTGTGAAGCTGATCGGTGCAACCTCCCACTACGTGACCGCCGATCTGGATGAAGGTCCGATCATCGAGCAGGATACCGTGCGGGTTACCCACGCCCAAAGCGCCGAGGACTATGTCAGTCTTGGGAGAGATGTTGAAAGTCAGGTGCTCGCACGCGCGATACACGCTCACATCCATGGCCGGGTTTTCATAAACGGCAACAAGACAGTCGTCTTCCCTCCTTCTCCCGGTTCCTACGTGTCCGAGCGCATGGGGTAGGGCGCCGGCCGTCGATTCAAGGACAATCATGAAAGTAACCGTTCTAGGCGCCGGCGTTGTCGGCGTAACCTCTGCCTACCAGCTCGCCAGGGCGGGTCATGAAGTCACTGTGGTCGACCGCCAGCACGGACCCGGCTTGGAGACCAGCTTCGCCAATGCCGGCGAGGTGTCGTTCGGCTATTGCTCGCCATGGGCCGCGCCCGGCATTCCCATGAAGGCGATAAAGTGGCTGTTCATGCAGCACGCGCCGCTCATCCTGAGACCGAAACTCGACGGGGCCATGCTGTCCTGGTTGGTCAGGATGCTGTCGAATTGTACCTCCGAGCGCTACGCGATCAACAAGAGCCGTATGCTGAGGCTGGCCGACTACAGCCGCATTTCGCTCGCCGCGGTGCGCGCCGAAACGGGCATCGCTTATGACGAGCGTATGCAGGGTACGCTTCAACTTTTCCGCAAGCAGCAGCAACTCGACGCATCCGCCAAGGACGTAAAGGCGCTAGCCGCTGACGGCATTCCATTCGAAGTGCTCGACCGGGATGGATGCATTCGAGTGGAGCCGGCGCTCCGGCACGTCCGTGACAAGATCGTCGGCGGACTGCTCACCCCGAAAGATGAGACTGGCGATTGCTTCAAATTCACGAATTCCTTGGCGGCCAAGGCGGCCGAACTGGGAGTGCGCTTTGCCTACGGCCATCGCGTCAACAGTCTCGATGTTTCGGGTGCACGCGTTCGTGGCGTTGCGACGAACCAGGAGCGTATATCCGCCGACGCTGTGGTCGTGGCGCTCGGCAGTCATTCGCCGCTGCTGCTTAACACCCTCGGCATCCGCCTGCCAGTTTACCCGGTCAAGGGATACTCACTGACAATCCCGATCGACAACGCGGCCCGGGCCCCGGAGTCGACGGTTATGGACGAGACCTACAAGATCGCGATAACGCGGCTTGGCGATCGCATTCGGGTAGGCGGAATGGCGGAGATCTCAGGCTATACAAATGACCTTGGCCCGGCCCGCCGACGCACACTCGAGCATTCCGTGACCGACCTCTTCCCAGGAGGCGACGCAACCAAGGGCGAGTTCTGGTCAGGGCTGAGGCCGATGACTCCGGATGGCACTCCTGTGATCGGTCCCACCAGGATTGCGGGGCTTTTCCTGAATACTGGCCACGGTACGCTGGGATGGACAATGAGCTGTGGGTCGGCCCGGTTGATCGCCGACCTGGTGAGCGGCCGAAAGCCCGAAATCGATGCAGCCGATCTTGCAATAAGTCGATATTCATGATTTCCGCGCCGAACACGGCACAACAGCCCCATCTTAGCCGTCCAGCATCGACATACCCGCTGCATAGCTATGGTCGCCGTCAACCACTCGACCCTGCTCTTGACCTTATCTGCCTGTTACACAGCTGAAGGAAGGCGACGGCGAGGTCCCCCTGCTTGGGCCGTGACTTCTACAAGAAACGCCTGCAGGGCTGGGCTGCGTTTCTCCCCCTTCCGGAAGGCCAGCGAAATTTTCCGGCGGATTTCCGGAGCAAGGCGGCATACCCAAACGTCTTCAAGATCGTGGCTGGCCCGCAGGCCTGGCAGTATCGCGATCGCACATCCCTCCCTGATCATTGCAATCACGACCTCGAAACCCTTGCAGCGCGCCGTTATTTGCGGGCTGAAACCCGCCGAAAGGCAGGCCCCGGTGAGCATCTTCGTGTACGTTGACGATGCGGTATCGATCACCCATCTCTCCTCGCGCAGATCTTCAAGCGTAATCGTCGCGCGATCCGCCAGCCGATGATGCTGGGATACGATCACATTGAAGACATCCTCTATCAACGGCACAATCTCGACGTTCGGGTCCAACGCGCCAGGAGGGATGTTCAGGTCATCTATTATGGCGACGTCCGTCTGCCAGCTGCGAAGCGCCGCCAGGCTCTCTTCCGGTTCCATTTCGTCGAACTGGATGGTTAAACGGGGATGCAGTTCCGTGAGATGGCGAATCGTCGAAGGAATGAGGGCGGCGGCTACAGAGGGGAAAGCCGCTACCCTAAGTTCACCGGCGATGATCTTCTTGTGTTCGGCGATCTCTGCCTTGGCCGATTCCAACTCGGCGAATATCCGATCCGCACGCTGTACCAGTTGCACGCCAGCCAGCGTCAAGCTGACGCCGCGCCCCCTTCGCTCGATGAGAGCAATGCCGACCTCTTGTTCAAGCAAGGAAATCTGTTGAGAAACGGCAGAGGGGGAAACGTAGAGCGCGTCCGCTACCGCCGCCATCGTTTTGCGGACAGACAGTTCACGAAGGGCGCGTAACCTGCTTAGATCCATCGGTTTCCATGTCTCCCAGACACCGGAAATACATTAGACCATGTGACGGTATTTGCAAGGAATATTCAGTTTATCTCAATGAAGCCTTCGTTGAAGATCTCTTCCGATCTTGTCCTGTAGGAGCAAGGTAAACCTGCATCCAAGTGCCGCGCCCGCCTGCCATGCACTCGTTATTCCGACGCGTGTAAACGGTTTCGATGATCTTGCTCGCTCCATCAGTCTGACAAGCCGACCTGTCCGGATATGAACTGGGATTCATTAGAAGGACTGATCATATAGGGAACTTTTATTAACTTCTCTTCGACTGCTGGGCTGCGTAACCTGCTCCATCCTGACGGAAGCAATAGACGAGCCGTGTCCCCAAGATCATACGGCCCCGGCCGGAAAGTCCAACGAAAAAGGCCTTTGGCCCTGCCGTAACCGACAAAGTGCGACGAGCGGATCTGGAAAATGCACATTCGTAAGTTCAGCTTTTACCTCTTGCCGCATTTCTCCCTGCAGTCGCTGGCTTCCGCAGTGGAGGCACTGCGTCTCGCAAACGAAGTGGTACGCAGAACTGTCTATGAATGGGAGTTCATCTCGATCGATGGGCAAGATGTGACCTCCAATGCCGGACTCCCTGTCAGCGCAGATATCGCGCTGAGGAACGTCCGCGAGCGCGATCGTCGATCAGTTTCGACTTCAGCTGCGGTTGTCTGCGGGGGGGCAGCATTTCCAAGTTGCAACTCCGCGCTCGAGGCGTGGCTAAGAGCGTGTGGTATCCACGGGCTGAGCCTTGTTGGCATCGCGAGCGGCAGCGCGGTTCTCGCGCGGGCTGGAGTAGCGGACGGGCGGCGCTGCGCGATCCATTGGGAGCAACTTCCTCTTTTTCTGGAAGCTTTCCCGACGGTGGTTGCCATTCAGACGGCTTTCGAACAGGACGGAGAGCTTCACACCTGCCCGGGCGGAGATGCGCCGTTCGACATGTTCCTACGTTTCGTGGAGCGCGATCATGGCAAGGCCGTCGTAAATCGAATTTGCGCCAAGGCCGTCGTGTGTCGCACGCGTTCCGCAGGAGACCGTCAGCGAACACCCCTCCATTCACGCGTAAACCCCAACCACAGGGCGGTGATAGCGGTCATCGAGCGGATGGAGGCAAGCGTCGCCAATCCGGTAAGTGTCAGTGCGCTCGTGGCACCAACTCGTTTGTCTCGGCGCCAGATCGAGCGACTGTTCGAGCGCGAAATGGGACGCTCGCCAAGCCGCTATTACCTTGAGGTTCGGCTGCAACGCGGGCATTTGCTTCTTGTCACCTCGCGCCTGTCAGTGATGGAAATTTCGCTGGCATGCGGCTTTGCCTCGGCGTCCCACTTCTCCAAGGTCTATCGCGATGCATTCGGATGCAATCCAAACCAGACGCGGTTGCTATCGCGCGAAAACGACCAAAACCCTTCGACAGGATCCAGTTCTATGACGCCGATGGCGTCGCAACCGGCCTACAAATATGCCTGATTTGCTGGGTAGCCTCATGGTAAGAGATCATGGATCCTGATCGGCATATGCCAACGGGCTCGGTGGGTAGACATCGGCCAGTGAGACATCGCCGGTCGGCCGGCACAACATCTATCCTCTGGCGGGTCCGACCGGCTATCCTTTTTTCATGGGCTTCCCCCGCGACGGATGTCCGGTTCTAAGGGCTGCCATTCGCACGACCGTGGCTGCCCAACTTGGCGGACACGAGGCGCGCCGTTTCCATGGCCGCCGATACATAGTGATCCAATCTTGAGCGGTCGAAGCGGAAGCTTGGTATGGAAATGCCGATCGAAGCAACAACTTGCCCGGTTATATCAAAAACCGGGGATGCGACGCCCTTGATTCCGATGTTCTCCTCTTCGTCATTGAATGCATAGCCTTGGGCGCGGATCTCAGCGAGGTGCAGTCGCAATACCTTGGCGGACGTAATGGTATTGTCCGTCAACCTTGTCAGCTTGAGGGTCTGAAGCAATCCTTCAAGCTTCTCCGGCGTTAGGTTGGCTGCGATCACCTTTCCGCTCGCCGCAGCGTGAATGGCACTTATCGAGCCAAGCCGTCCAATGGACGCAACCGGCTGGCTGCTTTCGACGATGTCCACATAGACAGCCTCCCTGCCATCCAGAACGGCCAGATGGATCGATTCGCTGGTTTGCATTCCTAGACGGACCATCTCCTCATGAGCGACATCACGGATGCTCATTTGATCCAACACTTCGAAAGCCAATCTCAGGAACGCGAGTCCGAGTTGGTAACCGTTGTCCCGCGGGTCGACCTTAATCAGCCCCTCAACCTGCAACGCCTTGAGTATTCTGGAAAGCGTCGCCTTGGGGAGCTTGGTGGCTTCGCGCAAGGTTGCGAAACGTGCCGAGGGACCGGACGCGGAGATCGCGCGCAGAACCGCGAGCCCCTTCGTAAGGGCTGCCGTGCCCGGGACTACTTCATTGGTTGGCATGCTACGTTTCCAAGATTTCTTCGACGGTTGAAGGACAGGGATTCAAATTGATTTGACCAGCCTCAACTCGCATTGATAACTCTCCCGATCGTCAGTCTCTGCCGAGGGCCGGCCTGAGGGGACGATCTCGGCAATGCTCGTCCGAGTCGGAAGGCTGTTCCATATATTGGGCATATGTTCCACGCCAGAAGCCATGCTGTCAAGGAGAGCACAGGGCGGGTGACCCGGTATCCATGCGCTGCCAGTGCTTGGCTCAGCGGGCTGGCAACCGCTGGCTTAATTGACTGTTGCTTCAGCTATGCATGGCGACAGATGAATATCCGCCGGAAGCCGACAACGAGCGCGCGGGAGCGGGACGTGCCTGTTTTGGTATCGGCGGCCTCGTTGCGAGGACCGCAGAAGGGCCAGTTTACGCGAAGTAGCGCATCAGATATTTTTTGGGGGGCATCTCGAGCCTGACGGATGCCAACTGGCCAGGCTTGAGCCAACCATCCATCCAAGCTTCAACCGCCAATCGATGTCGGCCAGGCTGTATACGGTGCCAGAACGCAATTAACGGCTCGACCGTAAGGCGATCCTGCGGTCGCTGAGAGCAATCCGCCCTTTGAACAGGGCCTCTGATGGGTCCGGAGTCTGAAACTTCGCGGTTCGCCAACAACGCGGTCTGATCAAGCGCGCATCCTTTCACCGTCCGGGTCGTGCAGCGGGACACCCTGGACGACGGCTCGGTACTTTGCCCCCACGATTTCAACATCCAGCTCACTACCTGGAACTGATGAAGCGGCCGCGACATAGCCGATCGCAAGGGACTTTCCGGTTGAGTGACCGTAGCCGCCCGATGTCACCAGTCCGACGCAGTTGCCGTCCCTGTCCAATATGGGTTCGTCCCAGTTGCAATCTATTTCGTCCGTATCGACGACAAGCGTGACCATCCGGCGGCCAGCGCCGCGCTCGCGCTCGCTGAAGGCCGCATCGCGGCCGACGAATCCCTCTTTGCTGAAGTCGATGAACTTGGCCAGGCCAGACTCCTCGGCCGTGAAGTCGCTGCGGAAGTCGGTGCTCCAGACCCCAAAGCCCTTTTCAAGCCGCATGGACATCAATGCGCGTCCGCCGAAATGCGTGAGCCCCAGTCCATCCCCGGCCTCAAGCACGTTCATGTAAAGGGCACGAAGGTATTCTGGAGTGCAGTAGATCTCATACCCCAATTCGCCAGTGAAGCTCACCCGGGCTATAGTCGCGGGCACGCCGCCGACTTCCATCTCCTTGATATCGCGGAACTTGAAAAGCTCTGGGCCGACGTCCTTGCGTGAGAGCCGCGTCAGCAGGTCTCGTGCTCTCGGGCCTGAAATCCCAAGTCCGACCAGTTCGGAGGACCGATTGCGCAAACTCACGCCTGTTTCTGGCAGATGGGCCAGGAACCATCGCATGTGCTGCGACTGAGCGATGCCGGAGCCGAAAATCATGAAGCGCTCTTCGCCGAGGCAGGCGATCGTGAAGTCGCCAAGCAGGCGGCCCTTGGGCGACAGCATGGGCGTCAGACTGAGGCGGCCAGGCTTCGGAAGCCGACCGGCAAGCAGGCCGTCCAGCCAGGCTCGCGCGTGAGGCCCCTCGATCTCGTACTTCGAGTAGTTGGCGAGCTCGATGACACCGACGCTGTCGCGGACTGCCCTTACTTCCCGACCGACATGTTCGAAGGCGTTCGAACGGCGGAACGTCGGGTTCTCAGCCGGCTCAACGCCCTCCGGTGCATACCAAAGCACGTGTTCCAGACCGAAAGCTGCGCCGAAGACTGCGCCGCGATCCTTCAACAGATCGTAGATCGGGGTCGTACGCTGCCCGCGCATCGCGGGTAATTGTTCGTTTGGGTAGGACACCATAAAGCGGCGCCCGAAGTTCTCGATCACCTTGTTGACGGTGTATTTGTGGGTGGCAAACTGCCCGAAACGAGCCACGTCCATTGCCGTGACATCGTATTCGGGTTCGCCCTCTATCATCCATTCAGCCAGCGCCTTGCCTATGCCGGCGCCTTGACAGAAGCCTGCCATCGACCCGACCGCAACGAAATAGTTGCGCACGCCAGGCACTGGTCCGACGACCGGATTGCCGTCCGGCGCGAAGCAGAAGGGCCCGTGAATGACGCTCTTGATTCCGGCACGTTGCAGCGCGGGGAAGCGGTCGAAAGCGACTTCCAGCCGGCCGGCGATCTGTTCGAGATTGTCGGGGAGCAGTTCGTGGCCGAAATCCCACGGCGTATGGTCCACTGACCAGGGAATGCCGCCCTCCTCGTACGTCCCCAGCAGGAACCCTTTGCCTTCCTGGCGGGTATAGACGTTGGCCTCGTAGTCGATCGCTCCAGGGACCTCTCGGCCAAATTCTTCCAGCTCTTTCAGCGGCTCGGTGATGATATACTGGTGTCCCATCGCCTGGATCGGCAATTCCAGCCCGATCATCCGCCCGACGTCGCGGCCCCACAGACCACCCGCGTTGACGACCATCTCGCAGTGAACGGTGCCGCGGTCGGTTTGCACGTCCCAGCTGCCGTCGGACCGCTGGGACATTGTCTCCACCTTGGTATGCTCGAAGACCTTGGAGCCGCGCTGCCGGGCGGCCTTGGCATACGCCTGCACGACCGAGGCAGGGTCGATGCGGCCGTCCAGGGGATCGAAAAGGGCGCCCTTATAGTGCCTGGTATCGATCAAGGGGTGCATGCCGCGCACTTCATCGAGGCTGATGAACTCCATATCCGAACCAAGGTGGCGCGCCTTGCCCCGCTCTTGCTTCAGATAGTCCATCCTCTCGGTGGTCGACGCGAGGTAGATGACGCCGGTCCGATGCAGGCCAACTGATTGACCCGATTCCTGTTCCAGCTCGGGGTAGAATCCCAGCGTATGCATCTGCAGCGACGAAAGGTTCGCATTTCCATTGATAGTATGGATCTGCCCCGCCGCGTGCCAGCTTGAGCCGCAGGTCAGGACCATGCGCTCTAGGAGGAGCGCGTCAGTTACGCCTATCCGGGCCAGGTGATACAGCACGCTGCATCCGATTACGCCGCCGCCAATCACGACCACTTTCGCGGTCTGTGGAAGCGGCTTGCCATTCACGGAAGTTTCCATCGCAACCCTCTTGACCGATGCGCCATCGATCGTTCGATGCCAGAACTCCTGGAAATATATCTGGCTCGACGAACCGTGTGATCTTTCAAATTACTCCCAATTTCGATACCCTCAGGTTATGGAACGGCTCTCCCGATACGTACCTTCCGCGCGCCACCTCTGGGTCTTTGACGTAACCGCGAAGGCCGGATCGTTCACGGCGGCTGCGGAAAGCTTGAACGTGAGCCAACCTGCGGTCAGCAAATGCATCCGTCAGCTCGAGAATGCGCTCGGCGTCTCCTTGTTTTCCCGCGAGCATCGACGCGTGCGGCTGACCGAGCCTGGTGCGAAGTTGCATAACGTCGTGTCACGGGGGTTTGAGGAGGTCATTGCAGTCGCGCAGGAGCTGCAGACCTATTCCCGCGCAAATCCGGTGACGTTGTCGGTTCCGTCGGCATTCGCCAACTATTGCCTGATTCCGCGACTTGCGATCTTTCACGCCAAGAACCCTGAAATCGACCTGCGCGTGCAGACCACCGACCGCGAGGGCCATCTCGACGACGTCGGGATTTCGTTCGAGGTCCGGCGGGGGAGCGCAGACTGGCCGGGGATCGGCACAGCGCGCCTGGCTGATGAGGTGATTTCCCCAATTGCGAGCAAGGCCTTCCTGGCAAAGCACGGCCCGATTTCAAGTCCGGCGCAGTTGCAAGGCCTGCCGCTGATCCACCTTGAGGAGCCCGTGCGCAACCGTGTCACGTGGCGACGCTGGTTCGATCAGTTTGGCGTGCCGTTTGACGAGAAAGGCGGAGGTCTCCGTCTCAACGACTATACGATGGTCCTCCACGCCGCCGTTGCTGGAGAAGGGATCGCGCTGGGCTGGCACCACATCACCGAGGAACTAACAAGGGGCGGATTTCTCCAGAGGCTGGAGCATCTCTCCTGGCAGACGGGTATGGGCTTCCATCTGTGCTGGTCGCAACTTCGCCAACAGAGCGGCCAGGAGACCTGCGTTCGGGCCTGGCTCATGAATGAGCTGCAAGGGCATCCGCCCCGGTGAACAGCCCGATACCGATGTTTGACCGAGGTCGCGCAAGTCGAGAACGGCGAGGGATCACGGCGGCCGCCTGCCTCCTGGCCCATAAGCGCCGTTTTGCCCGGCTGTCTTTTCAGGTGGTCCGCGTGCCGTGCAACCGCTCTTGGCGCCGCCGCAACCACTCCAGCGCGGTCAGAAGAAGGATCGAAACGATGATCAGCAGCGTGGCAGCCGCCGTGATCGTCGGGTTGATGTTCTCCCGGATCCCGTTGAACATCTGCTTGGGCAAGGTCCTTTGGTCCGGGGCTGTCAGGAACACGGCGACGACGACCTCGTCGAACGAGGTGGCGAATGCCAGGAGAGCGCCTGAAATGATCCCAGGCAGTATCAGCGGCATCACGACCTTGAAGAAGACGGTCGTGGGCGTCCCGCCTAGGCTCGCGCCTGCCCTGATAAGGGAGCGGTCGAATCCGCTTAGCGTCGCCGTGACGCTGATCACCACAAAGGGCGCCGCCAGTGCGGTGTGCGCGAGGATAAGACCGACGGGCGCCCATCGAATGTTGAGAATTCCGATCGACACGTAAAAGAAGTACATTCCGACCGAACTGATGATAACCGGCACGATCATCGGCAGCAGCAGCATGGCGATGATCACCGATTTTCCGCGCATGTCGAGTTGCGCCAGTCCCATCGATGCCAGGACCCCGAGGGCGGTCGATATCGCCGTCACCGTAGCGGCGACCACGAAGCTGGTGACGACGGAGCCGATCCAGCGCGGGTTGGTGAAGAACTCGACGTACCATTTCAGCGATACGCCCGGCAGCGGATAGGTAAAGAAGGATTCGGAATTGAACGACAGGGGAACGATCACAATGATGGGCGCGATCAGAAAAAGCAGGACAGCGCCACAGATCACGCGCAGGCCAATATGCCATGCGCGCTCTACGGGTGTTGCATAGCTTAGCTTGGCCATCATCCAAACCTGATCTTATCTATGCCGACGAGGCGATTGTAGACGAAGTAAAGCACGATCGTTGCAAACAGCAGGACAGCGCCAAGGGCGGAGGCCTTCCCCCAATTGTTTTCCCCATTCAGCGCCTGGGCGATGAATCCCGAGACCATCTGGTCGGTGGGACCGCCAACCAGCGCAGGCGTGATGTAGTAGCCGAGGCAGAGAATGAAGGTGAGCAGACATCCCGCAGCGATCCCGGGGACCGTGAGCGGAAAATAGATTTTCCAGAACGCCAAGAACGGTCCGGCGCCGAGCGAGCGCGCTGCACGCACATAATTCGGCGAAATTGTCTTCATCACGCTGTAGATCGGCAACAGGGTGAAGGGCAGCTGGATGTGCGTCATGGCAACGACGGTGCCAAATCGGCTGAAGATGAGCGGAAGCGGCGCATTCGTTAGATGCAGGTAGCGCAGCGCGTCGTTGATGATGCCCTGGTCCTGCAACAGGACAAACCAGGCGGTCGTTCGAACGAGCAGCGAAGTCCAGAATGGAAGCAGCACCAGGATCATCAGCAAGTTGCTGGTCCGCGTCGGCAGGATGGCGAGCAGATATGCCACGGGGTATCCCAGGAGCAGGGTCGCCACTGTTACGAGGGCGCTGATGGTCAGCGTCCGAACGAAAATAGTGATGTAGATTGCGCGATCACTCGGGGTCGTCGTCAAGGCGCCGTCCTGATTAAGGTTCAGGTCGAGCGCGCTGAGAACGAAAAAACTTGTATAGGGTGAAGCGGATCGCTTCAGCACCGCCCATGTGCCGCGTTCTCCCCATACGCTGTCGATCCCAAGCATCGCGTCCTTGTAGGGGCCCTGGGTGACCTCACTGGCTTTTCTGCCGCTCGCGATTACCTTGCTGCGGATGCCGGACAGCTCGTAGTTAAGCCTGGTGCCGATTTGGGCGATGGTTTTGGCCTTGTATGCGGATGCAAGATCAGCAGCCAACGCCGCGAAGGTGGGCTCATCAGGCAGGCCCTTTCCATCCCATTGCGTGAGCAGGGCCGAGCTGTGAGGCATCAGCTGACTGATCGTCGGATCGTAGACCGCGTTGCGCAACAGCACCACGATCGGCATCACGAAAGATAAGAACAGGAAGATGAACAGGGGCAACACAAGCGCCAGTGCCCGCACCCTGCGCGCACGCTCGGTCGCCCGGTGGCGAAGGTCAAGCGTAGCCGCATCGCGGGATTTGATCGGCTCACTGATTGCGGTCATGGCGCACCCAAGGAAAGCAATGGAGGGGGAGAACTTGGCGTCCTCCCCCTGTTTTGGTCGTTACTGGGCCAGCCAGGCGTTAAACCGCTGGCGGAGCTGTTCGCCGTGGTCCGCCCAGAATTGCGGGTCCAGAACCAAGACGTTGCCCATGTTCGCCGGCGCGGTTGGCAGGTCCGGAAGGACGCCGGGGTCGATGTTCGGGGTCGCGTCCTTGTTGGCCGGACCATACGAAATGTACTTCGTCAGATCCGCCTGCGGGCCGGCCTGCGTGGCGAAATTCACGAACTTGTAGGCGGCATCGAGGTTCGGGCTGCCCTTCGGGATCGCCCACCAGTCCCAATCGAAGGCCTGGGCGTCCCACATGACCTTGAACGGCTTCTTGTCCTTCTTCACGGCGTCATAGAAGCGGCCGTTGTAGCTCGTCGCCATGATGACTTGCCCGTCGGCCAGCAGCTGCGGGCCCTGGGAGCCCGCTTCCCACCAGATGACGTCCTTTTTGATGGTATCGAGCTTCTTGAAGGCGCGTTCGACGCCTTCATCTGTGGCCAGCACCTTGTAGACGTCCTTCATGGGCACGCCGTCAGCCAGCAGCGCCCATTCAAGGTTGACCGCTGGATCCTTCTGCAGCGCGCGCTTGCCGGGGAATGTCTTGGTATCGAAGAGATCGGTAATCTTGGTCGGCGCCGGGTTCAGCTTCGTCGTGTCGTAGGCGAGAACGACAGCGTAGATCAGCATCGGCACAGCGCATTCCTGCAGGTCGCCGCCAAAAAGCTTGGTCCTGTCGACGCCTATCTTGCTCCAGTCGATCGTCTCGAAGATGCCTTCAGAACAACCCGCCAGGGCAGTCTGGGTGATGACGTCGACGACGTCCCAGGTGACGTTCTTCGTCTCCACCATGGCACGGATTTTCGCGATCTCGCCGTTGTACTCGCCTTCGGTGATCTTGGTGCCCGTCTTTGCGGCGAACGGCTCGAAGAAGGCCTGACGCTGGGCAGCTTGTGCTGCGCCGCCCCAGGCGACGATGGTTAGCTGATCAGCAGCCAGAACCTGGCCTGACATGAAAACAGCTGCCGCGAGAGATACGCTGGCTGCCAATTTGGCATGGAGTCTGGATATCATTTTCATTCCCCTTTTGTAACAAGCTGGGGTGACCCCAACTGATTGATTACTGACGTCGTTGGTGTGCGCAGGTCACCGTTCGGAATCGAGCGCGCGGCAGTCCTCCTTTTGCCATCCAACCCGCAAGGCTGAGCCGGGACTAAGCGTTGGCGCATTTATTGCGTTTGGCACCTTGATGATGAATTCGCTGCTACCGCAGACCTTGGCTCGGACGCGGATGGAATCGCCGAAATAGATCAGCTCCTCGACCATCGCCTCGAGGACGTTGCTGCATTGATGGGTGGGGTTGATTTGAACCCTTTCGGGCCTGATCGACAGCATCGTCGTCGATCCCACGCCACTAACGTGCACCGGAACCGCCTCGACCCGGGTGCCGCCGTCGACCTCCACGACACAGCGGGAACGATCGAGCTCGACGACCCGGCCGTTCAGGCGATTGTTCTCGCCGATGAACTGGGCGACGAAGGAATTCTGCGGCCGTTCATAGATGTCGCTCGGCGCGGCGAGCTGCTGGATCACGCCGTCATTGAACACGGCAACCCGATCGGACATCGTCAGGGCTTCGCCCTGGTCGTGCGTGACATAGACGACCGTCACGCCAAGGTCGCGATGAATATGCTTGATTTCCAGCTGCATATGCTCGCGCAGCTGCTTGTCGAGGGCGCCAAGCGGCTCGTCCATCAGCACCAGCTTTGGCTCGAACACCAGCGCCCGGGCAAGAGCGACACGCTGCTGCTGGCCACCTGAAAGCTGGCCTGGCCGGCGCTGCCCGAGATGCGACAGCTTAACCATGTCGAGGGCGCGCTTTGTGCGCGTCGCGATGTCCGCCTTGCTGACCTTTCGCACGTTGAGAGGAAACGCGAGGTTCTCCTCGACGGTCATGTGCGGAAACAAAGCGTAGTTCTGGAAAACCATCCCGATGTTTCGGCGGTGCGGAGGCACGTGGTCGATCGGTTCGCCAGCCAAGAGAATCCGGCCATGGGTCGGCACTTCGAACCCGGCCAGCATCATGAGCGTCGTTGTCTTGCCCGAACCCGAGGGGCCCAGCAAAGTCAAGAATTCCCCATCGCGAATATTGAGGTCGAGATTTTTGACGATCAGAGACTGACCGTCGTAGGTTTTCTGAACGCCGACAAATTGAACGTGGTTGACAGCTTCATTGTCCATTGTTCAGCGCACGACCCTTTTTCCAGGTTGACTGTCGCACGGCGCCCTCAGGTGCCGTTCTCCTCGGTACACCATCAAGGGATGACATAGCTTTTTCGCTGGTTGGCGATGCGGCCATACCTCCCGACACTCTGTTCCAAGCCTTCCAAGTCTTGCGCCTGGATTTCGCTATCGGCCCAACATATGGAACATATGATCCACATATTGGTACCGAACACAAAAAGATGTGTCAAGGCGGATTCTTGGTAGGAGGGCGCAGGCGCGAGGAGGAGCAAAATGCAGTGCGCTTGTTGCTGCGATGCTCCAACGGCAAAGGACGAGCGGTCGGATGAAGACAGGGCGCGCGTCACTGAGCCCATCCAAGGATCTGCGGCTTGCCGCTCAGATCTCGTGGGCGCGGGGTATCTGATCCCAAAAGGTGCGAGGAAACGTGGCGCCAATCACATGCGAGATCGGGTCAAGGGCGCCTTGCGATCAGACGCCGAGGTCACGCGTGATCTTCTGGCGGCTTTTCCGGTATCGGCTCGGAGGCGCCCCGAACCTTCTTTGAAACCACCTCGAAAAATGCGCCGCGTCCGTGAAGCCGCATTCGTGCGCGATCTGGGTAATGGTTCGAGCCGTGTTCAGCAGAAGCCATCGCGAATGGTCAAGCCTCAGGTGCCGAAACACCGTGCTCGGGCTGCCTTGGGCGTGCTTCTGAAAAGCCCGGTTCAGGTCCTTGCTCGACGTTCCGACCTTGCGTGCGATTTCGGCAACGGAGAGCGAGGATGAAATCTCGAACTCCATGAGATGGATCGCGCGCTCCACGCGCCAGTCGCCGCAGGTTGCCAGGATGTTGGTCTGCATATGCGAGGCCGCAGTGGGCAGCCGGCTCGTCTCCATCATCATTTGCCGGAGGCCTTTCTGGGCCCGAGCCTTTCCACAGTGCTTGCTGACCAGATAGACGGCCAGGTCCAGGGCCATAGCGCCTCCCGGACAGGTGATGATATCGCCGAGATCGACAAAGGGACGATCAGTAACCGGAACCACCAGGGGAAAGTCGGTCTGCAACTGCACCCTGTGGAAGAAATGGATGGCGCATTCCCGTCCATCCAGCATACCCATTTGCGCAAGCAGCATCGCACCGTTGTCGACCCCTACAACGGGCACGTCCGCAGAAATCGCTTGCCGAAGGTATTCGCGCGAAGCCTCGTCGGCCTCGAGCGCGAATGGCATGCGGCCGCCGATCACAATGATGTAGTCGAACCCCTCGCAAGCCGGGAAAATCTCATTGGGCAACATCTCCAGGCCGCAGCTGCTGCGAATGGGTCGCAGGTCAGGCGCGACCAGACTCCATCGGCAGTAGATCTGGTGACTTCGATCTCCCTCGTCGGCGGCGTGACGCAGGCTTTCGACGAGACAGGTAAAGGGCAAGAGCGTGAACTCTTGGAGCAACATGAAGCCAACCCGCAGGTCAGGATCGGGTGGAGCAGGCGAATCGTGGGCGACGTTCATGGCCTTCAGCACTTAGCCGGATATGGCAGGCCCATACAAGAAATTGACCCATTTGTACAATCTTCGAGGCCGGACTTCCGCAATACTTTGCTCCCGAGGTGGGGCGTCGATATCCAACTAGCGACTGCGAGCCCACCGGGATGCACAAACATTCCAGGGAAGGGGAAGCCATGCGTCTATGGCAAGGGTACACGGCACGTTCACGAACATCGCCTGGATCTGCCTCCACGCTACCCGCGACGGCCGCCATCGAGGCGGAGAGCGACAACGAAGCTCAGCCAGGGAAATCCCGACTGTTCGGCAAGGCCTACTCTCCTAGCGCTTGGTTCTAAAGCGTTTCCGTCAAAGCCCCGTTCAACACGTGCCGGGGGCCACTCGTTCAAGAAGATCCCACAAGCATGCAACGCTACTCGTTCCTCAACATCCTGCGTCAAAGCATCAGCTATCACAAAGGCTGGCAGCGCGCCTGGCGGGACCCCGAGCCCAAAGCTGCGTATGACGTGGTGATCGTGGGGGGTGGCGGCCATGGTCTCGCCACCGCCTATTACCTCGCCAAGGAGCACGGCATCACCAATGTCGCCGTGCTGGAAAGAGGCTGGATTGGTGGCGGCAACACGGGGCGCAACACCACGGTGGTGCGCTCGAACTATCTGTGGGACGACAGTTCAGCGATCTACGAGCACTCGATGAAGCTTTGGGAGGGGCTGACGCAGGAACTGAATTACAACCTGATGTTCTCGCAGCGCGGCCTGTGCTTCCTGGCGCATTCAGAGCATGAGATGCAGGAGATCCAGCGCCGAGGCAATGCCATCCACCTGAATGGGATCGAAAACGAGTTTCTCACCCCCGCACAGGTCAAGGCGATGATCCCCGAGATCAACCTCAACTCTCGGTTCCCCGTCGCCGGAGCTCTGCTGCAGAAGCGGGCAGGCACCGCACGGCACGATGCCGTAGCCTGGGGCTTCGCCCGTGCCGCCGACGCTCTTGGCGTCGATATCATCCAGAATTGCGAGGTAACGGGATTTGACATCCAGGGCGGACGGGTGTCGGGCGTAAGAACCTCCCGCGGCAATATCCGCGCGACGCGCATTGGCGTGGCTGCCGCAGGGCACAGTTCCGTCATCATGAAGATGGCCGATGTCGAGATGCCATTGGAATCGGTGCCGCTGCAGGCCCTGGTTTCGGAGCCGATCAAACCAGTGATCGACTGCGTGCTGATGTCGAATGGCATCCACGTCTATGTCAGCCAGTCCGACAAGGGCGAGCTGGTCGTGGGCGCCGGCACGGACCCCCAGAATTCCTACTCGCAACGAGGCGGGTTGGATGCGATCGAACATGTGGTCGGCCCGCTGCTGGAGTTGATGCCGATCTTCTCCCGCTTGCGGATGATGCGGCAGTGGGCCGGCATCGTGGACATCTCGCCCGATCGTTCGCCAATCATCAGCAACACGGGCGTCGACGGCCTTTACGTCAACGCCGGCTGGGGGACTGGCGGCTTCAAGGCCACGCCTGGCTCGGGAAATGTCTTTGCAGCGACGCTGGCCAAGGACGCGCTGCATGCGATCGCCAAGCCTTTCTCCCTCAACCGTTTCACCAGTGGCCGTCTGGTCGACGAGGCCGCTGCCGCGGCCGCAGCCCACTAAGGAAGAAAAGTATGATCCAGGTCGAATGTCCCTTCTGCGGCAAACGCAATCTGACGGAATTCAAGTACGGTGGGCAGGCGCATGTCGCGAGGCCAGACAATATCGCCGAGGTAAGCGATGCCGACTTCGCGCGGTACCTCTTCATGCGCAAGAACCCCAAGGGCACGCATCAGGAGCGCTGGAACCACGCCATGGGCTGCCGGAGGTGGTTTAACGCTGTCCGGCACACGGTCACTGACCAGTTCTGGGCAACCTACAAGGTGGGCGAGCAAGCGCCTCTGCCGCCCTTGGATTGGGACGGCGTGCAATCGAAATCCGAGCATCGATCCGAAGCAGGAGCGCGCTGAGATGGCACAGGTCAATCGCGTCGCGGGCAGGGGACGCATCAATCGGGCCAAGCCGGTAAATTTCAGCTTCAACGGCAAGGCTTACCAAGGCTATGCCGGGGACACCCTGGCCTCCGCGCTCCTGGCCAATGGTGTCAGGCTGGTCGGCCGCTCGTTCAAATACCATCGTCCGCGGGGCGTCTATACCGCAGGGTCCGAGGAGCCCTCCGGCTTGGTCCAGCTGGAACCCGGTGCCTACACCGAGCCGAACACACGGGCGACGATGGTCGAGATCTACGATGGACTAAAGGCTGATAGCCAGAACTGCTGGCCTTCGGTCCGTTGGGATATTGGTGAGATCAACAACGTCTTTGCCCGGGTGATCCCGTCGGGTTTCTACTACAAGACGTTCATGTGGCCGAAGAGCTGGTGGAAAGGCGTATACGAGAAGGCGATCCGCAGATCCGCAGGCCTCGGGCGAAGCCCGAAGGAAAACGATCCGGACGTCTATGAACATCGCCACCAGCATTGCGATGTTCTGGTCGTCGGCATGGGCCCGTCAGGCCTCGCCGCCGCTTTGAATGCCGGGCGCAGCGGCGCGCGTGTCATCGTCGTAGACGAGAACGCCGAAGCGGGAGGCTATCTGCTCAGCAGCGGCGGGGATATCGACGGCAAACCCGCAGGCCGCTGGATTCAGGGGGCATTGGCCGAGCTTGGCGCAATGGAACAGGTCACGATTCTGACCCGCACTACCGCGGCCGCCTACTACGACCACAACTACATCACCCTCCTGGAGCGGGTGACGAACCATCAAGGCCCGCGCCAACGCGGAGTGCGAGAGCGGTTCTGGAAGGTTCGCGCAGCCCAGGTGGTCCTTGCCACCGGCGCCCAAGAACGTCCGCCGGTGTTCGCCGACAATGACCGCCCAGGCATCATGATGGCCAGTGCGATACATAGTTACGTGAACCGTTTCGGGGTTTTGCCCGGCAAACGAATCGTGATCTTTACCAACAATAGCTCTGCCTACGCCGCTGCAATCGACGCTCATGACGCAGGTGCGAAGGTCGTGATCGTTGATACCCGACCTTCTCCCTCGGGCAGATATGCCAACGCCGCCAAGGGCAGAGGTATCGAAATCCACGCTGGTTACGGCATTATCGGCACCAAGGGCCGGCTTGGCGTCAGGTCCTGCGAGATTGCGCGGCTCAGCCCCGATGGGCGCACCGTGTCGGGCGCCTCGATCAAAATACCCTGTGACGCGATCGGCTGCTCGGCGGGCTGGAGTCCCTCAGTGCACATGTGGAGCCAGGCGCGCGGCAAAGTCACCTGGGATCCGGAGACTGCCTGCTTCAAACCGAGTTTCTGCCAGCAGAAAGTTCGCTCGGCCGGGTCATGCAACGGCACATTCGCTCTCGCCAATTGCCTGGCGGAAGGCGCCGAGGCTGGTGCTGCCGCTGCTCGCGACACCGGCTTTGATTGTGTCGCCATCGTGCCGGTGGCCCCTGCGGACGAAGCTTTCGACCTGCATCCAATCTATTATGTGCCGACGCGCAAGCCAGTCAGCGAAGGCCACAAGGCCTTCCACGATCACCAGAACGACGTGACCGCTGCCGACATCCATCTGGCTCACCGCGAAGGATTCGTGTCGGTTGAGCACCTCAAGCGCTACACGACGACGGGCATGGCCACCGACCAAGGCAAGATGTCGAACGTGAACGCGCTTGCCATAATGGCGGATCTCCGCGACGTCACGATTCCGCAAGTCGGCACGACCACGTTCCGTCCCCCCTACACGCCGATTACCTTCGGCGCGATGGCTGGCCAGAATTCCGGCAAGCTGTTCCACTTCACTCAAAAAACACCGATGTGGGACTGGCACGCAGCCAACGGCGGCGTGATGGAAGCGATGGGCGGTTACTTGCGCCCCACGGTCTATGTCCGGGCAGGCGAAAGCCACAGAACGGCCGAGAACCGCGAAGTGCGGATGGTGCGCCAGTCGGTCGGCCTTTACGACGCGTCGACACTTGGCAAGATCGATGTGCGCGGCCCGGATGCGACCAAGTTCCTGAACCTGGTGTACTGCAACGCTTGGGACAACCTGGGGCAAGGGCAGGCCAAATACGGGTTCATGCTCAACGAGCGCGGAATGATCTTCGACGACGGTGTGACCGCCAAGCTTGGCGAGAACCACTATCACATGACCACAACCACCGGAAACGCGCCTGCGGTCCTGGGGTGGCTGGAGGACTGGCTGCAGGTGGAATGGCCTCACCTCGAGGTCTATCTCACCAACGTTGCCGAACAATGGGCGGTCTGCTCGCTGGCGGGACCGAACGCCAGGAAGGTCCTCGCAAAGCTGACGAACGCCGATATCTCGGTGGAAGGCTTTCCCTTCCTGACGATGAAAGACATGAACGTCGCCGGCGTCGACTGCAGGGTTATGCGGGTCAGCTTCACCGGGGAATCGACATTCGAAATCAATGTGCCCGCCCGTTTCGGCCATTATGTCTGGGAGCAGGTCATGAAGGCGGGTTCTGAGTACGACATCATCCCCTTCGGAACCGAGGCGCTGCATGTCCTGCGCGCCGAGCGCGGCTTCGTGGTGGTGGGGCAGGACACCGACGGGACGGTCACCCCCATGGACCTTGGGATGGGCTGGATCGTCTCGAAGAAGAAAGGCGACTTCATCGGCAAACGCGGGTTCTCCGCTCCGGAAGTGGCTCGCAAGGGTCGCAAGCAGTTGGTCGGGCTTTTGACCGAGAAGCCCAACTACGTGATCCCGTTTGGCTCGCATCTGGTCGAGAATGCCACCCAGAAACCGCCGCTCAAAACCGTTGGCTGGGTCTGCTCGACCTATTGGTCCGAGACGCTGGGGCGCTCGATCGCACTCGCGTTGGTGGAGGACGGTCGAGCGCGCATCGGCCAGTCCTCGACCGTTCGCAACATCAACGGCGATGTGGAAAAGGTGACCCTCACGCAGCCCTGCTTCTTCGATCCAAAGGGAGAACGTGCAAATGCTTAATCGTATCGGATTCGAGCCCGTTGCACGCTCGCTGATTTCGGCGAAGACGCCCGTACGCGGCGCGGCAAATCTGGACCAGGTCGACCAATTCGGTGCCATCAACCTGCGCCTGCCCAATGCAATCCTACCTGCGAAGGTGACGAAGGAATACGGATTGCTGCTGCCCGCCAGGCCCAACACCTTCACTCAACAGGGCGACGTGACGGTGCTTTGGCTGGGGCCAGACGAATGGATGATCCACGCGCCTCTCAAGAGGACCCACGACCTGAAACAGGAAATGGAGACGGAACTGGCCGGCCGGCACGCTGCGGTGACGGATGTCTCGGACAACTCGGTAGCCATGGAACTGGGCGGCAAATCCGCCCGGCGTATTCTTGAGAAGGGCTGCCCGCTCGACCTCCATCCGCGTGCGTTCGGCCCCGGCCAATGCGCACAGAGCCATTTTCTCCAGGCGGTGATCCTGCTCGCTCAAACCGAAAGCGATCGGTTCCTGCTTCGGGTGCGCAGATCGATGAGTGAGTACCTGTGGGATGCCCTCGCCGACGCCATCATGAAGGAAGGTCATTGAGCTGATTACCGTGGCGACGGCATCGCTCCCGCCTCGAACACTTCGTCGATCTTGCGATAGATGTCGATCCGGCCTTCGCCTTTCAACATGAAGAGCTGCGCGGCGCGATAATAGTTCGTCGTCCGCTGAAAGAAGTTGCGCGCACTGATCCAGTTGCCGTGAGCCTCGGTCACGCGAGCTCGCTCTTCACAGATTTGCGTGCATCTTATATGGCGCGTTAAATTCCCGCTCCAACGGCGGCCGCCTCGCGATACACGCGCCACATGCCGACGCGGTCGAACACGTCATAGATCGCCAGCGAGCGCTCGCCGTCTGTCTCAAGGGAGATCGGCCATGCCGGGAGCGGGATATGCTCCATATTCGGCTCTGTGGATTGGGCGCTATGGCACGTTCGCGAAGCTGTTCACCTTCACTACCCATCTGTGGCTCCGCAATTGCTGCCTCGCCATGACAGAGGCGCCGCCAGAGATGCGTATCTCCTTCTGCCCCCCCTTTTCCATGCTACGCGTCAGGGTGCGGTCCAACCTACGCAACCAATCGGCATTGTGGGGGGTCCAGGCGAGTTCGTCTGATGTGACGATCGCCATCTTCTTGTTGCCAGCCACCCCGATTATCGGCACGCCCTCGATGATTTGTACATTGTCGATGCGTTCGATGCCGAACGGGCGAAACGACAGATAGGCGAGCGTCTGCAACGCGGCAAATGCGCTGGTCCGGGTATCGCTACTTGCGATGAAATCGGCCAGTTCGCTGAGCCCCGACGTGACCGAGAGGCTCGCCAGGTAGCCGACGGCCTGCGTCTTTTCCGTCGGAGTCAGCTTGTCGGTCAAAGAAAGCCGTTTGATCGTTGCTTCCGGGACATGCAGGTTCGCCAAACGGTCGCGATTGACGGCGGCGCTTTCGCTCGGGTCCGTGTCGAGGGTTCGGTCGGTCACCGAATCGAGGGTTCCAAGCCCGGAAATAATCGCGCCGCCCACGCCCGGAACGAAGCCTATGGCCTTGTCTATGCCGAAGCCGCCGGCCGCTGAATAGGTTGCGACCTTGTCGAGTTCGCCGGCAAGCGGCACATAGTGCGTGTAGGGATCGACCTTCAATTGGGCTGCAAGGCGGCGCTTTGTCTTCGCGATCCCAACGAAGGTTTCAATCAGGCTGTCGTCCTCCCGGTCCGGCTGCTTTTGCTCTGGATGGCCCAATGTGGTGACGAACTCGCCGGCGCCGGACATGCGGCGCTGGATGGAGTGAACCTTTCGTTCGATGTTGGAATACCCTGCTTTGGTGGAGCCGACCGGATCGCTCACCGTGCGGTAGACGGCAACGACTGGGCTGACGACGGCGCCGCCCGCGCCTTGGATGAACTCTCCGGCTGGCGAGCGCTTCTTGAGAGCCTCGAGGGCCAGCAATTCCTGAATGTGCTTGCGTGCAAGGCCGTCTCCGGTGACCGTGTAGGAGCCGGCCTTTGTCGTGAAAGTGTAGACGTTATATCGGCCGTTACTCGCCACGTCAGGCTGGATCGCATAGCCGATTCCCATCTGATAGGTCCCCAGCAGAGTGCCCGCCGGTTGAGCCTTTGGCGCTTCCGTCGGGCCTTTCGATTTAACTGTGGGCGCCTCCGCCGCTCGTGCCGGCGGTGAGGTATAATCGAAGAACTTTCCATCGTTGCCCGTGGAAGCGCATCCCGCCAGCAGGACAAGCAGCAGCATGATCGGCCCGACGGACGACAGGCCCGGAAAGGTCCTGGACAACGCCGGTCTGCGCCAACAAATACGCGCGAGTAAAATCTTCATCATCGTGCTTCCTGCTATGTGGCGGACGACCAAGAGAATGCGTGAGTTCAGGTTAGTGGAGGTCCAGGACTTCCTGGCAAAGCTCCGAGAATTGCGTCCGCGAATTGGTCAGGCAGCTGCGGATCGTCAGCGGGAAAAGTCCGCCGCAGATCGTTTTCATCTCAATCTGGCAGCTGTGCGCCGTGTCCCAAAAGCTTTGACAGGCCGGCGATAGATCCGAGCGGTTCTCGGCGACGCAGTTGGCGATGGAATTGGGTGTCAATCGCCACGGGCGCAGGCAGAGCGACCGGATTTCAGCGCCGCATTTTTTCTTGACGGCAGGCGAAGGGGCGGCCAACTCAGAGGTGACGGCGTCCGTCACGAGCAATGCCAGAGCCAGAACGAGACAAGCGAGCCGAAGAGTGGCGGCGATCACGGTTGACAGATGTCGGAGCATCGGCAAACGACCGCTCTGTTGCACGCCGGGCGGGGATCGCTCCCTATTCATACGCATACACATAATCGTACTCCCAGAGTCAGGATCGGTGCGACCGACTTCCTGACTTTCTCGTGCGAAGGAAGATGCGAAGCCGAGCCCTGCAGGCGCAACGTAGTCCGCCCATTCCTGAGCCGGATTCCATGCCATGACGACAGTCTCCAAGGTCCGAGTTGGCCGATATCGGTCGCTATCGACGCCCACCTGGCGGCCGCCGCAGCAGGGCGTGCGGCGGTTGTCAAAACGGCAGCGCCCGTATAAGATTCATTTGTGCATCTAATTAGCGGCGCGGTCTTGCCGAGTCAAGATGCATTAATGTATCTTATTTGAGATCGAACGGTCACATGGCGGAACGACGTCGAGGAGAGAATCTCGAACAGGCCATCCTGGAGGCGGCTTGGCTTGAGATGTCCGAGCACGGCTATGCCGGATTGACGATGGAACGGATCGCCGAAAGATCGGGCACCAGCCGCCCCGTGCTTTCCCGCCGCTGGGCGACAAGGGCGGAACTTGCGGTAGCCGCCATCCGGCAGCAGATGGGCAAACATTCTCTGGCGGTGGCGGACCAGGGCGATGTGCGAACGGAATTGCTGGAATTCCTCAAGCGAGCGTCGCAGCGCGCCTTCGGCATCGCCGCAGCCTTCACGCTGTTCTCAAGCGAGTATTTTTCAGAAAGTTCATCAGTTCCCAAGGACCTGCGAGCGGCGCTCGCACAAGGTGAGGCGCGGCATCTTACCGCCATCCTGGAACGCGGCGTGGAGCGCGGCCAGATCGAGCGGGAACGATTGATTCCTCCCGTCGCCTCCCTGCTCAGCGACCTTTTCCGCTATCACGTCATCATGAACTTCGCCGCGCCTCCGGAAGCCTTGCAGCAAGCCTGGGTGGACGCGATCTTTCTGCCACTGGTTCAAGGTGGATTGCGGGGGCAGTGATGGACGGCGACACCTCCCGCTTGACCCAGAATTGAATGAGATGGGACATAGCTTCGGCTCGGGCACCAGTCGACCATGATGATAGCCAATCAGCAACCATTCTCCATAACCTGCATCACGCCGGGTGCGACAGTTCCGTGCTTATTGACGGCATGTCGCCACCTGCGGCGAGGCAAGGCGCATAACGCGGCTGTTTTCAACGAAGCCGAGCTTAGGAAGTACCCCCCGCGAGGCGAGGTTGTCCTCGAAATGAGTAGACGTGAGGAGGGGCAGGCCAGGGTTTTCGAAACCAAAGGGAACGACGACCCTTCCGGCTTCACTTCTCCAAGGTGCATGAGAGCCAATAACCCAACTCAGCGGCGTCAGGGCCTTCTCCCGGCGTCAGGCCATCGCACCCTAAAGCGTATCGGGCAGTCGCCATACCGTCTGATCGGGAAGGACGCGAGCAACGTCTGCATCGCGTCATGTGGCATGAATCGTGTCCAGATCGTAAGATTGCTTGTGCGCCGATAGGCGCTCGTGAAAATCGTCACATAGATGGGCGAGCGTCACCGCGCCAAAGCGCGAAAGCATCAGAGCTTCGGCTTCTTCGAAGGTGCGCCCCAACGCGGCGTTGACCGCTTGCTCCACCAAACAGGCGGGTGAGTCCGCGCGGTTGCCGATCGCCAGCAAGGACACTACGGATCCTTGAGAACCAGCGGCAAGAATACAAGGTCAAGGATTTCTGTGATTGCTTGGTCGGAGATGGGTGACGTTGACATCAAGATTTCATGTCTGGCCAAGTCCGTTGGCACTGACACCACTCGGGGGGACAGCTTGGTGGGATCAACCTCTCCGCGCTCGACGCCACGCTGCAGAATTTCCTCAACGATGCGCGATTCGGCCGAACTGGAGACGATGGAGCGTCTCAGGTTCGTAAAGTTTGACCGATTCCGCGCCAAGTCGTTTCTCATATCGACCATGAACGTTATCGGCGCTGGGGTCGCGCGCTCCGACCACTTGCGAAGAAGGAGAGCCAATTCATCTCGCACGTTTCCCAAATCCGGAATGGTGACCGGGTTTTTGTTGAGGTAACGTCCGAGCGCCGCGGCCACCAGTTCAGGGCGACCAGGCCATCGTCGGGCAAGCACCGGGCGGCTTGTGCCCGCGCGTTGCGCAACGCCCTCCAGCGTGAAGTTCGCATAGCCGTGTTGCTCGAGTTCCTGCCAGGCGGCTTCCAGCAATGCTTGTTCAAGTGCAGCACCGCGCCGCCGCTCTGCTTTGGTTTTCCGCATTTCGCTGGTCGAGACGCCCGAGCTCTGCCGATTGTAAGATGCTCGATGTATCCTATCTGCGGTCAACCAGCAATAAGTGGGTAGCCGGCAGCCTCTCCGAACGAGCCCGCCTCAGCATAAGATGCGCGGCGTATCTAATTGACTTCACTCGATCCAGATATAAGATGCGATATGTATCTTATTGGCGTTCGGAGCTACACATAATGACCGACAGTGGAGGCCAGTCCGGCCGTCAGTCCAACGTTCTAGTTTCGGGTGCGAGCATTGCCGGTCCTACTCTTGCCTACTGGCTTTCGAGATATGGCTTCAGCGTTACGATAGTGGAACGATCCGAGGCCGTTCGAGGGGGTGGCTATCCTATTGACGTTCGGGGAACGGCGGTGGACGTCGTGGATCAGATGGGGATTTACCCCCAGCTTCAGGCGGCCCACATCGGTTCGCATGGAATAACTTTTCTGAATCCAGACGGCGCTGTAGCGGGCCGCATTCGACCCGAGGAATTGACGGGCGGCGAGAAGGGCAGAGACATCGAACTCCCGCGCGGCAAGCTCACGGAGCTGCTCTTCGATCTCACGCAGCGAGCGTCGATTCGATATCTGTTCAATGACTCAATCGTAGCGATTGAGGACAATGGCGACGGCGTCGACGTGACGTTCGAGAATAGCCAGGCGCAGCGCTTCGACTTGGTAGTCGGCGCGGATGGGCTTCATTCGAACACACGACGGCTGATTTTTGGTCCGGAAGAGCCGTTCAGTCGGTATCTCGGGTATTGCTTCAATGGCTTTACGATGCCCAATTTTCTCGGGCTGTCGCATGAGGCACTAGCATTTGCGACGCCAGGCAGGTTCGCCATCCTTTCAGCGTCCGGAGACACCGACACGTTGCACGCTTTCCTGACGTTTGCTTCGGAGGCGCCACCGATCACGGTAAGCCAAGATGATCAGCGCCGCCTGACGGAAGAACTATTCGCCGGCGTCGGGTGGGAAGTGCCTCGTCTCGTGGACGCCATGCAAAAGGCGGATGACCTCTACTACGACGTCGTCAGCCAAATTCATCTTGACCAATGGTCCAAGGGCCGCGTCGGCCTTGTAGGCGACTCAGCCTTTGCCCCATCATTTCTTTCCGGCCAGGGTTCCAGTCTCGCGCTGGTCGCGGCATACATCCTCGCTGGAGAACTGGCGATCAACCAAGATCCGACGCACGCCTTTGCAAATTACGAAAACATCATGCGGCCCTTCGTTGAGGCGAACCAGGCATTGGCCGGTAGTGGTGCCTCCTTCCTGCTTCCTCGCACTGAGGAGGAGTTGAACGCACGCAATCGAGCGCTCGCGGGCTCTCAGGTGCAGGAGGGCGGATCGATGCCTGGTGCCGAGTCGCGGGCCGCGCACAGCTCGCTTAGCCTGTCGGATTACAGCGCGGCGCTAAGTGGCGACAGCTTCTGGGGTTCACACTTCAGGAGCATTGTCTAGCTGGGGAGAGGCACCAGAACATCAGGCCCTAAACGGCGACCGAGGCTGAACAGAATCTGCCCCTCGCGGGTCGTCACAACCTTTCCGCCACATTCGTTCAGCGCTCTCTTGTTGTTTTGGCCGGAGGTTTTTTCGCTTGCAGCGGCTTTCGTCCTAGGCCGAACTTCTTTGCCAGGAGCGAGCGTGATGCAGCATAATTAGGAGCGACCATCGGATAGTCGGAGGGCAGCCCCCATTTTGCGCGATATTCCTCTGGCGACAGGCCGTAGCCCACGCGCAGGTGGCGCTTCAGTGACTTGAACTTTTTGCCGCTCTCCAGCGAGATAATGAAATCCGGCGTGATGGATTTCCTGATTGGAACCGCTGGCCACAACGGCTCTGCCGCGGTTCGGATTGAAGGATCGGACCGCAGCAAATCCAAAGAATGGTAGATATGGTCGATCAAAGATGGAAGTTCGCTTGCAGGAACGGGGTTGTTCGAAACGTATGCGGAGACCACGTCTGCCATGAGTTTTACAAGCGCGTCTTTCGAGCCGACATCAGTCATTTTTCTCTCCTCTGGTTAAAGGTTCATCTTGTTCACTGCGCCACGGCTTTCGACGCGAAGCGTGGCCCACTCGTGGCTTCTATAATCTCAGGTGTCGTGGTATTGACGACCCCATCCCAGCCGCCGCCAAGCGCCTTGTTGAGGGCCATATAGTCGGTGGCGATCGACACGCGGCTCTGCAGCAGCGAGTCCTCGGCCGAATAGGCCGAACGCTCCGCATCCAGCACGTCGAGGAGGCTTGCCTCGCCGGCCTTGTAGAGCGTGCGCTCCAGCTGCGCCGCGTCCGTGTAGGCTTTTGTCGAGGACGCAAGCTTGCCGTTTCTGATCCGCTCCTGGGCTAGCGATACGAGCGCGTTCTCGACGTCCTCGAGCGCGGTCAGGACGGATGCCTTGTAGGCGATAAAATACTGGTCCCGCTGGGCGCGGGCGACATCGACCGCCGCCTTCAATTGCCCGCCATTGAACAGCGGCACGCTGAGCGATGGTCCAAAGGACCAGCCGATGGTGGAGTTCTTGCCGAGTTCGCCGAGCTTGAGCGCGGTGGTGCTGATATCGCCGGTCAGGCTGACGCTCGGATAGCGCGCCGCCTCGGCCTGGCCGATCTTGGCGGTGTACTGCGCATACTGCCACTCGGCCATGCGCACATCCGGGCGAGCGAGCAGGAGGTCGGCCGGAATGCCGGTCGGGATCGGCAGGCGCGGCGTCGGGATCGGCTTCGCGCGTTTCAGCCGTTCGGCGAGGGCGGCCGGTGGCCGGCCGGTCAGCACCGAAAGCCGGTGCACGGCTTGCGCGTAGCTCGTTTCCAGCGTCGGAATCTCCGCTTCGGTGCCGCTTGCCTGTCCCATGGCCTTGGCGACATCCGCCGCCGTCGCGGTGCCGGCCAGAGCCATCATGCGGGTAAGTTCGGCGGTCTGCCTTTGCGACGCTGCCGAACGCCGGGCAAGCGCGATGCGGGTCTGATAGCCGCGCGCCTGGACATAGTTGGAGCCGACATCGCCGACCAGGGTCAAAAGGATCGAGCGCAGATTTTCCTCGGAAGCGTCCAAGCCGTAGCTTGCGGCCTCTACGTGCCGGCGGTTGGCGCCGAAGAGGTCGAGTTCCCAGCTGGCATCGAAGCCTGCCTGATACTGGTCATAGCTTGTGCTGGTTGTCGTGCCCGAGCTGGTCGCCGCGGCCCTGTTGCGGGTGGCCGACCCCGAACCATCCGCGGACGGGAGCAATGTCGCGACCGACTGGCGATAGCTCGCCCGCGCCTCGCGGATCTTGGCCCTGGCAGTGGCGACATCGAGGTTGCCGGCAACCGCTTCCTCCACGAGCGCGTTCAGCTCGGGATCGCGCAGCCGCTGCCACCATTTCGACAATTGCGCCGGCTTTGCCGGCTTCGTCGCCTGCTGCCCGCTCCAGCTCGCCGGCATCGCCAGCAGAGGTTTCTGGTAATCCGGACCGACGACGCATCCCGAGAGCAGGACAGCGGCAAACGCGGGCAATAGGAGCCCCTTCGCGGTCAAGAGACCGCGTTCGAAACCTAGCATGGAAAAAACCTCTATTCCTGATTGGCTGTGGCTGGAGCCCCGCCCGAGTTCTGGTTGCCTGCATTGCCCTTGAAGATGCGGCGCACCGTGACAAAGAGAAGCGGCACCAAGAAGACGCCGATCGCGGTCGCCGCGATCATGCCGCCCATGACGCCGATGCCGACCGAGTTCTGCGCGCCGGAGCCCGCGCCGCTGGCGATCGCAAGCGGCGTGACGCCGAGGATGAAGGCCAGCGATGTCATCAGGATCGGCCGCAGGCGTTGTCGCGCCGCGTCGAGCGTCGCCTCGACCAGCCCCATTCCAGCCGACTGCCGCTCGATCGCGAACTCGACGATAAGGATGGCGTTCTTGGCGGCAAGGCCGATCGTGGTCAGCAGTCCGACCTTGAAGTAGACGTCGTTGGTCTGCCCGAAGAGGCTCGCCGCCGCCAGCGCACCGAAGATACCGATCGGCACCGACAGCATCACCGCGAACGGGATCGACCAGCTCTCATAGAGCGCGGCAAGGCAGAGGAAGACGACCAGCGCCGAAATCGCGTAGAGCGACATCGCCTGGTTGCCGGAGAGTTTCTCCTGGTGCGAAAGGCCGGTCCATTCATGCGAATATCCGGCGGGCAGTTGCGCAACCAGCCTGTCGATCTCGTCCATGGCCGCGCCGGAACTTTGGCCGGCGGCCGCCGCGCCCTGGATCTCGACCGCCGCCGAGCCGTTGTAGCGCTCGAGGCGGGGCGATCCGTAAGCCCAGTGGCTGGAGGCGAAGGCGGAGAACGGCACCATGGCGCCGCCGGAGTTGCGGACCTGCCATTTGTCGAGATCTTGCGGCTGCATGCGGAAGTCCGCGTCCGACTGCAGGTAGACCGGCTTCACCCGTCCGCGATCTATGAAGTCGTTGACGTAGTCGCTGCCCCAGGCGGTCGACAGCGTGTTGTTGATGTCGGCGAGGCTGATGCCCAACGCGCTCGCCTTTTCCTGGTCGATGTCGACCGAAAATTGTGGCTGGTCCTCCTGGCCGTTGGGACGCGTGTTGGCGAGCAGCTTGCTCTTCGCGGCCAAGCCCACAAGCTGGTTGCGCGTCTGGATCAGCGCCTCATGGCCGGCGCCATTGACGTCCTGCAGATAGAAGTCGAAGCCATTGGTGTTGCCGAAACCCTGGATGGCGGGCGGGGCGAGCGCGAAGACCTGAGCGTCCCTGATCTTGGAAAACGCGCCCATGGCGCGGCCGGCGACCGCGGGTGCTGCCAGAGCCGGGGTTTTGCGCAGATCGAAATCCTTCAGCCGCACGAAGGCAATGCCGACATTCTGTCCGGCGCCGCCAAAGCCGAAGCCGGAAGCGGTGAACACCCCTTCGACCGCGTCCTTCTCTTCGTTGAGATAATGATTGGTCACCTGGGCGAGCACGCGCTCGGTGCGGTCCTGCGTCGCGCCGACGGGCAGCGATGCGCTGGTGATCAGGATGCCCTGATCCTCGTCCGGCAGGAACGAGCTCGGCAGGCGGGCAAACATCCAGCCCATGGCGACGACGATGGCCAAGAACACGGCAAGGAAGCGCCAGGACCGGTTGACGATGCCGTGTGAGCCGTCGCGGTAGGCGGTCGTGCCGCGATCGAAGGCACGGTTGAACCAGCCGAACGGACCTCTCTGCGTGGCGTGATCCCTTGGGGGCCGCAAGATCGTGGCGCAAAGCGCCGGCGTCAGCACCAGGGCGACCAGCACCGAGAGCACCATCGCCGAGACGATGGTGACCGAGAATTGCCGATAGATGATGCCGGTCGAGCCGCCGAAGAAAGCCATCGGCACGAACACCGCCGACAGCACGGTGGCGATGCCGATCAGCGCGCCGGTGATCTCGTTCATCGATTTGCGCGTCGCTTCTTTCGGCGGCAGGCCTTCCTCCTGCATCACGCGCTCGACGTTCTCGACCACGACGATGGCGTCGTCGACGAGCAGACCGATGGCCAAAACCATGGCGAACATGGTGAGCGTGTTGATCGAATAGTCGAAGAAGGAGAGCACGCCGAATGTGCCGAGCAGCACCACCGGCACGGCGATCGTCGGGATGAGGGTGGCGCGCAGGTTCTGCAGGAACAGCAGCATCACCAGGAACACCAGCACGATCGCTTCGGCCAGCGTCTTCACCACTTCCTCGATCGACAGGCGCACGAAGGGCGAGGTGTCATACGGGTAGACGACCTCGACGCCTTGCGGGAAGGTCGAGCTCAACCGAGTGATGGTCGCGCGCACCGCCTCGCCGGTACTGATCGCGTTGGCGCCCGTCGCCAGGTTGACGGCGACGCCGGCGGCCGGCTTGCCGTTGTAACGGGCTTGCGTGGTGTAGCTTTCGGCGCCGATCTCGACCTTGGCCACATCGTTCAGCCGCACCAGCGAGCCGTCGGTGTTGCTTTTCAGGATGATGTTGCGGAACTGCTCGGCGGTCTGCAGCCGGCTCTTGGCCGTCACCGTGGCGTTGAGCTGCTGGCCCTTGCGCGCCGGCAGGCCACCGAGCTGGCCGGCCGAAACCTGCGTGTTCTGCGCCTCGATCGCCGTCGCCACATCGCTCGGCATCAGCGCGTACTGCGCGAGCTTGTCGGGATCGAGCCAGATGCGCATGGCGTAGCCGGAGCCGAAGAGCTGCGTCGAGCCCACGCCTTCGACGCGCTTCAGCGTGTCGTTGACGGTGCTGTCGACGTAGTCGGCGAGGTCGGTCGAGTTCATCTTGCCGTCGCTGGAGACGAAACCGATGACCATCAGGAAGCCGGTCGAGGATTTGGAGACGGTGATGCCATTGCTCTGGACGACCTGCGGCAGCTGCGACTGCACGAGCTGCAGCTTGTTCTGCGTCTGAACCTGGGCGGTGTCAGGATTGGCGCCGCTGGTGAAGGTCAGCGTGATCGAGGCCGCCCCGGTCGAGGTCGACGTCGCTGTCATATAATCGAGATTGTCGATGCCGGTCATGCCTTGCTCAATGACCTTGGTCACTGAGTTTTCCACTGTCTGGGCATCCGCGCCTGGGTAGGTGGCGCTGATGTTGACGGTGGTGGGCGCGATTTGCGGATATTGCGAGATCGGCAGCGACTGCAGTGCCAAAAGGCCGCCCAGCATGATCACGATGGCGATCACCCAGGCGAAGATCGGCCGGTTGATGAAGAAACCCGACATCGGTTCAGTTCCCGGTTGAGCCAGAGGCGGGTGGCTTTGTGCCGCCGGCGGGTGCTGCCGAGACAGAGCTCTGCTCGCGGTCCTTGATCTCGCCGGTCGCTTCGTCGATCATCACTTCGACGGCGGTAGCGTCGCCGCCGGCGCGCACCAGCTGCAGGCCCTCGACGATGACGCGATCGCCGTCGCTGATGCCGGAATCGACCAGCCAGTTGTTGCCGACGCTGTTGCGCACGCTGAGCGTCCGCTGCTCGACCTTGCCCTGGTTATTGACGACCATGGTCGTCGCCTGGCCCTTGGGGTCGCGGGTGACGCCGCGCTGCGGCACCAGGAAGCTGTTCTGCGCGACGCCTTCCTCGACGATGGCGCGCACATACATGCCGGGCAGCAGCAGGCGGTCGGGATTGGGGAACTGGGCTCTGAGCGCAAAGGTCCCGGTCGACTGGTCGACATTAGCGCCGGCGAATTCCAGTTTGCCGTTCTGCGCATAGATGGTGCCGTTGTCGAGCTTCAGCTTGACGCTGACATTGGGGCCGCTGAACTTCAGCCGGCCTTCGTTGATCGCCTGGCGCAGATTGAGCAGGTTGGTGCTCGACTGCGTGACGTCGACATTGATCGGATCAAGCGAGCGAATGGTCGTCAGCACCGTTTCCTGGTTGGCGGTAACCAGCGCTCCCGGCGTCAATGTCGATTTGTCGATCCGGCCGGCGATCGGCGCGGTGATCGAGGTGCGGTCGAGGCTGATCTTCGCGGTCTCGACGCTGGCCTTGGCCGATGCGACGTCGGCCCGCGCCTGCGCCAGCGTCGCGGCGGCATCGTCGTAATCCTGCTTCGAGACCACGTTCTGCTTCAGCAGCCCGGAATAGCGATCGAACTTCGCCTGCGCGGTTGGTACGGCGGCCTCCGCCTTCTGCTGCGCGGCGACGGCGCTGTCATAGGCGGCCTGATAGCTCGCCGGATCGATGAGATAGAGCGGCTGTCCCGCCACGACCTCGACGCCCTCCTGGAACAGGCGCTGCTTGATGATGCCGTCGACCTGCGGGCGCACCTCGGCTATGAGCGAGGCGGCCGTGCGGCCCGGCAGCTCGGCGGTGATCGCAACCGATTGCGGATGCAGCGTGACGACGCCGACCTCGGGCCTGCCGACACCGCCCATACCGGCCGGTACCTGGCTCTTTTCCTGCGAGCAGGCCGCCAGAACAAGCGCTGCGGCCAGAACTCCTGCCCAGGGAGACAGGCGGCGGGGCCTCGCCAACACAAGAGACTGACTAGACTGGATGGGCATTGTCTGAAACTTTCCCCGGAATGGCAGTTACGGCCCGCCTATCGGTGCGAGGTCCTTCGACCAATAGCTTGCCCAGATGCCGGGCAAGGAACCGCTGTACGTCGTCCATGAAGGTATAAACGACCGGCACATAGACGAGGCTGAGCAAGGTCGAGGAGATAAGGCCGCCGATCACGGCGATCGCCATCGGCGCTCGCGTCTCGGCGTCGGCACCGATGCCGAGCGCGATCGGCAGCATGCCGGCGCCCATGGCGATGGATGTCATGACGATGGGGCGAGCCCGCTTGCGGGCGGCGTCGAGCAATGCCTCGCAGCGGCTCATGCCGCGCTCCTTCTCCGCGACCAAAGCGTATTCGACAAGAAGGATCGAGTTCTTGGCCGCGATGCCCATCAGCATCAGTATGCCGATCAGCGGCGAGATGCCAAGCGCCTTGCCGGTGACGAGTAGAAAGCCGAGCGCGCCGCCGACCGAGAGCGGCAGCGCGACCAGAATGGTCACCGGCTGCACGAAGCTGCGGAAGAGCAGCACAAGCGTCAGATACATAAGGATGATGCCGGCCGCGATCGCGGTGGCAAAGCCCGAGAACAGCTCCTGCATGCGCTGGGCGTCGCCGCGCGCCAGCTCATGCACGCCGGCCGGCAGGTTCTGCATTGCGGGCAAAGCGCGGATGGCGCTGGTCGCCTGGCCCAGGGTCAGGCCCGAGAGATCGGCCTCGACGGTCGCACTGCGGCTCCTGTCGACGCGCGTGATGCTATTCGGGCCTGCGTCGAAGCCGATGGCGGCGACAGCGCCGAGCGGCACCGTGCCCTTGCTGCCGGTCAGCGGCAGGATGGCAAGCTTCGCCGGGTCGTCGATGGCGCCGTCGGGCAAAGTCACGACGATCGACACCTGGCGGTCGCCGAGGCTGAATTTTGCCAGGCTGGTGTCGGTGTCGCCGATGGTGGCGATCTTGACCGTTGCGGCGATCTCTGTCGGCGTGACGCCGAGCTCGGCCGCCTTGGCGCTGTCGGGCCGCACGATCAGCTCCGGCTTGGTGGTGGCCGCGGTCGACGTCGGATTGATCAGCCCGGGAACCGATTTCATCCCGTCGATCAGCGCATCGCTTGCCTTTTCGAGGGCTTGGCCATTGTCGCCGACCAGCGTGATCGACACTTTGGCGCCGGAGAAGCCGTCGGCGCCAAACTGGATACGGGCGCCGGGAACGCCGTTGAGCTTGGGTGAGGCCTCGGCCTCGAACTGCTGCTGGCTCATCGTCCGCTCTGTAAGCGGCTTCAGGTTGACGGTGACGGTCGCGGTGCGCACTTCGGCCGAGCTTGAGCCTTGGTTCGGCCCTCTGCCCGAAGAGGCGGCCGTGCCGATGGTGGCGAAGACACTGTCGACGGCAGGCTGCTCCTTCTCAAGCCGTTTGGTGATGTCCTGTACCGCCGCCGTGGTCTGCTCGATGGTCGACCCGGGCTGCAGCTCGACCGAGATCATCGAGCGGCCACGATCCGCCGCCGCCATGAATTCGGTGGGCAACCGGGTCGCCAGCATCATCGAACCAGCGAAGAAGGCGATGCCGGCCAACAGCGTGATCCAACGATGATCGAGCGCCTTGCGCAGCAGCCAGAGATAGGTCGGCACCCAGGCGGGCGTGTCATCCTCATCATGGCCGCCGGCGCGCACAAGATAGGCACCCATCAGCGGGGTGAGCATGCGCGCTACCAGCAGCGAGAACAGCACCGACACGCAGACAGCGACGGCAAAAGAGAAGAAGAACTTGCCGGGAATGCCGGGCATGAAGGCGACCGGCAGGAACACGGCGACGATCGTCGCGGTCGTTGCCACCACCGCCAATCCGATCTCGTCCGCCGCTTCGATCGCCGCCTGATAGGCGCTGATGCCGGTCTGGCGCATGTGGCGCACGATGTTCTCGATCTCGACGATGGCGTCGTCGACGAGGATGCCGACGACCAGCGACAGCGCCAGCAGGGTGATGTTGTTGAGCGAGATGTCGAATGCCGCCATCACCGCGAAGGTCGGGATCAGCGACAACGGCATCGCCACCGCCGACACCAGCGTTGCCCTGATGTCGCGCAGGAACAGCCAGACCACGCCGATGGCGAGCAGGGCGCCGAGCCAGAGCGCCTCGAGGGCGGCGTCATAGCTTTCCTGGACGAAGCCGGACGAGGAGGTGACTTCGGTGAACTTTGCCGTCGTGGTTCTGGCGCCCATGTCGGCGATCGCCGCGCGGGCGGCCTTGACCACGTCGATCTCACTCGATCCGACCGATCTGTAGACGTTGAAGGCGACGACCTGCCGGCCGTCGAGAAAGGCGGCCTGGCGCGGCTTTTCCCAGCTGTCGACGACGGTGCCGAGGTCGGAGAGCCTGACGTCGCCGGCGCCATTAAGCGCGATGCGCGTATCGGCCAGCGCCTCGACGGTCGTGGCGCTGGCGAGCGTGCGCACCGACTGCTCCTGGCCGCCTATATTGGCGCGGCCGCCCGGCTGATTGACGTTGTTGGAAGCCAGCGTCTGGCTGACATCGCCGGCGCTGATGCCCAGCGCCGCGAGGCGGTCGGGGTCGAGCTCGACGCGGATGACGCGGTCGACGCCGCCGGAGCGGGTGATCTTGGAGACGCCGTCGATACCGAGCAGGACCTTGGCGACGTCGTTGTCGATGTACCAGCTCAACGCGTCGGGCGACATGGTCGGCGCCTCGACGACAAAGGTCAGCACCGAATTGCCCGTGGCGTTGACCTTCGCCACGACCGGCGCCTGCGCTGCGGCCGGCAGGCTGGACTGAACGCCCGAGACTGCGTTGCGGACATCGCTGGTGGCGGTCTCCGGGTCGGTGCCGAGGGTGAATTCGACCGTGGTGACGGACGAGCCCTCGCTGATCGAGGTCGAGACGTCGTCGACGCCTTCAAGGGTCGCGACCGCGTTCTCGATGACGCGCGACACCTGGACTTCCATTTCGCTCGGCGCTGCTCCCGGTTGCGCCACCGTGACGGTGACGGTCGGCAGGTCGATGTCAGGCATGTTGTTGGTGCGCAGCTGCATGAAGCCGTAGACGCCGGCAACGCTGAGCGACAGGAACAGCACGATGGTCGGAACCGGATTGCGGATCGACCAGGAGGAGATGGCGTTCATCGCGCTTGCTCCGTCGCGACTGCGGCATCGGCCGCCGCCGCTTCGAGACCGGCGACGCGCACGAGGTTGCCGTCATTGAGGAAGCCCGCGCCGGCGACGACGACTTGATCACCTTCCGACAGGCCGCTTTCGATGGCGACCCGGCCGTTCTGGCGCGTGCCGGTAGTAACGGGACGCGCGCTGACCTTGCTTTCACCGTCAATGACGAACACGGCCGGTTTGCCGTCATGCCAGACCAGGGCCCTGTCGGCGACGCTGAGCTGCCGGGTCGCCGCCGTCTCGATCGTGACGCGGGCGAACATGCCGGGCTTCAGGCCGGAGCCTTCGCCGACCCCGAGATAGACGGTGGCGAGCCGGGTGGTTGCGTTGACCGTCTCGGCTATCGAGGAAACGCTGCCCGAGAAGGTGCGGCCGGAGGCATCGACGATGTTCGCCGCCTGATCGACCGAGATCGCCGCCAGATCCTTTTCAGGGACGAGCACGCCGACTTCCAGCCTGCCGTCGCGGATGACCTTCATCAGCTCGGTGCCGGCCTGCACGATCGAGCCTGTCACGGCCGGCTTGCTGGACACGATGCCGTCGAACGGCGCGCGGATAATCGTCCGGTCGAGTTGGGCCTGCAGCCGCTCGGCGGCGGCTTCGGCCTGTTCGACCCCGGCCTTGCCGGTCTTGACGGCGGTCGCCTTCTCCTCGGCGGTTTCGGCGCTGACGGCGTTGCTGGCCAGCAGCTTGTCGGCGCGCGCGGCGGCCGATAGCGCCGAGTCGAGCGTCGCCTGCGCCTGGGTGACCGCTGCCTTCTGCTCGGCAAGCTGAGCCTTGAGAAGCGCACCGTCCAACCGGGCGACGACATCGCCGGCCTTCACATGGTCGCCCTCGGCCACCAAGACCTCGGTCAGGCGCAGGCCGCTCTCTTCCGCGCCGATCGTCGCTTCCTGCCACGCGGCCACCGTGCCGGTGGCGCTGAGGGAAGATGGGATCGCCTCGGCATGAACCCGCTCCACCGAAACGGTGAGCGTCGCGACCTGAACAGGCGCGGCTTTCCCGACGTCTGGCTCCGGCGCGCCGCGGCCATAGGCCTTCAGCATCGCGGCGACGCCGACCGCGACCAGTACAGCGACGAGGAGAAGGTGGCTCTTACGCAATTTTCTGATCATGATTTTCAGTGTTCGAAGACGAGATCGGAAACGACAGGCGATAAGCGGCGTAGGTCAGCCGGATCGCTCCCGTCAGCCCCTGCTTCGACCGGATCCGCTGCCTTGGATTGGCGCCAGGGCAGATTGTCTGGGGCGCGCCAAGGGAGGCAAGCAGCCGCAGCATCATCAGGGCTTCCCACATCATCATGCGTTCCATGCTTGATGGCGGTCGCTCGCACGCGCCCGCCGATTCGAAAAAAGTACCGGCCGGCCCTTGAACGGGTGGATCAGGGGCCGGCCGGCGCAGCCGGTCAGAGTTGCTCGTCACTCCGGGGTAGGGGTGGAGAGAGCTGTCCGCCATCATCAGGCAGACCTCCGGGGCCGGCGGCTTCCGGCGGATCACCCCACGAACCGGGGGGCGAGCCGTGTGGCCGATCCGCCGAAGCAAGTATTCCGAGCTGCTCGGGCGTCAGCTTGGCGCGCAGCACGGCAATGGCCTCCTTGAGTTTCTCGGCGGCGGCGGCGCGCTTTGTGACCTCGTCGGCCAGCTTCTCTTGGAAGGCGAATGGGTCCTTCTTCGCCAGATCCGGCGTGCCGCCATTGCCGGCATCGCCAGGCGCGCGGCCGGCTGGGCCTGGCAGGCCGAAAACGGGCCGCGGCGGCGCCAGCACCGCTTGTAGCGCGCTGGTGTAGTCGCGCCAGGCGTCGAGTTGCTCGGAGCGGACGCCGATCCGGGTTTCGAGCGCGGCGAGCCGGGCTGCGAGATATTCCGGCGGCGGCGTCATGCGGTGCGGGCCGAAGTCCTC
>NZ_AYWP01000026.1:0-68972 GCF_000502435.1 Mesorhizobium sp. LNHC232B00 | reverse complement strand
TCAAACGCTTCAAGCCATTTTCCGGCGTCGCTTCTTCACGCTTGATCAAAGCACGAAGCAAATGTGTGCGCACACTAGCCCCTTGCGGGAGAAGGTGGCCTCGCGAAGCGAGGTCGGATGAGGGGTGTTCCAGCTTGGCGCCGACGGCACTCCGTCGCCCACCCCTCAACCGTCTCGGCGCTGCGCGCCGATCCACCTTCTCCCGCAAGGGGAAGGGAAGAACTGCTCCCTCAATGGCCCTCGAACCCGATCAGCGTCCGCACCGGCACACCGAGCGCTTCCAGCTTGGCGCGGCCGCCGAGGTCCGGCAGGTCGATGACGAAGCAGGCGGCGAGGATGTCGGCGCCGATCTGGCGCAAGAGCTTGACCGCCGCCTCCGCCGTGCCGCCGGTGGCGATCAGGTCGTCGACGAGGATCACCTTCTCCCCAGGGGCAACGCCGTCCTTGTGCATCTCCATTTCGTCGAGCCCGTATTCCAGGCTGTAGGCGACGCGCACGGTCTCGTAAGGCAGCTTGCCCTTCTTGCGGATCGGCACGAAGCCAGCTGAGAGCTGGTGGGCGACGGCGCCGCCAAGGATGAAGCCGCGCGCCTCGATCCCGGCGATCTTGTCGATCTTCTGACCGGCATAGGGATGCACCAGTTCGTCGATGGCGCGGCGGAAGGCGCGCGCATTGCCAAGCAGCGTCGTGATGTCGCGAAACAGGATGCCGGGCTTGGGATAGTCCGGGATGGTGCGGATCGACGCCAGCAGCGTGTCTTCGAGCGAAGGTTTCATGAGACGGCTCTCCGGATGATCCAACTGACGGGCGTGAAAGGCGGCAGGGTCCGATCGTAACCCGGCGCGACCGACAACGGCTAGCGCGATGTGGCGGCCGAGACAAGCCGCATCCGGAAGGGATCGATCTCGCCGACCCAGCCATATTCCGCATCCGCATGATCCGCGATGGTCCGCCCGACTCCGACTATCTGAAACGGAGATTGGAGCGCGACAATTGCCCGATCGAACTGCAGCCCATCAGCTTCATGCCGCGTTCGACCTCGACCCGCATCTGCTCGAGCGCCCTTTCGACACCCGGTTGGCCGGCCGCCGCCAGGGGAAACATATAGTACCGGCCAATGCCGACGGCCTTGGCCCCGAGCGACAGTGCCTTCAGCACATGGGTGCCGCGCTGCACACCACCATCCATGATGACGTCGATCTTGTCGCCGACGGCATCGACGACCTCGGCAAGCTGGTCGAATGCCGCCCGCGAGCCATCCAATTGCCGCCCGCCATGGTTGGACAGTACGATGCCGCTGCAGCCAATATCGACGGCGCGTCTGGCATCCTCCACCGACATGATACCCTTGAGGCAGAACGGACCCGACCACTGCCTGACCATCTCGGCGACATCGTCCCAGGTCATCGAAGGATCGAGCATCTCGGTGAAATAGCGGCTGATCGACATCGTGCCGCCGCCCATGTCGACATGTTCGTCGAGCTGCGGCAACTTGAAGCCCTCATGGGTGAAATAGTTGATTGCCCAAGCCGGCTTCAGCGCGAACTGCGCCATGCCGGCAAGGTTGAGTTTGAAGGGAATGGCAAAGCCAGTGCGCTTGTCGCGTTCGCGATTGCCCCCGGTGATGCTGTCGACGGTCAGCATCATCACTTCTACGCCAACCTGCTTTGCCCGCTGCATCATCGCCCGGTTGAGGCCGCGATCTCGGTGGAAGTAGAACTGGTAGATCTGCGGGCTGCTGCTGATCCTGCGCACTTCCTCGAGGCTGACGGTGCCGAGCGTGGAAACACCGAACATCGTGCCGTATTTGGCCGCGGCTTTGGCGACCGCCCTTTCGCCCTGATGGTGGAAAAGCCGCTGCAGGGCAGTCGGTGAGCAATAGAACGGCATAGCCAATTTCTGACCCATGACGGTCACCGACATGTCGATCTCGCTCACCCCGCGCAGGACGCTGGGGACCAGGTCACAGCTTTCGAAACTTGCGGTGTTGCGGCGATAGGTGACCTCGTCATCGGCCGCGCCATCGATGTAATTGAAGATCGGCCCCGGCAGCCTTCGCTGCGCCATCCGCCGGAAATCGGAAAAATTGTGACAGTCGCTGAGCCGCATCATCGATTTCCAAGGCCATGGCTGACGAAGCCTTTGCCGCTGTTGAAATATCAACCAGATGCGGCCCTGCCAACGAACTAATTGCTGAACTCCCCATAGAGCACGGCCGTGAACACGAAAAGGGGCGCCTGAAGCGCCCCTCTCTGCCGAGATTACCGGCGAAGTCTTACATGCCGAGGTCGGAACGCAGCTCGGCCCTGGCAATCTCATATTCGGCCTTGAAATCGTCCCGGTTGAGCAGGACCGCGGCAATGACGCTGCCGGAAATCTTGCCCATCTCGACATCGGACGGATAATGGATGCCGCCGACAACGCGGTTGTGGGCGTATTCGGCCGCGCGCGCCATGATCTCGGCGCGCCTCTCCGGAACCATATCGGCCAGGATGATGCCCATCATGGTGCCGACCGTGGCGTGGCCGGACGGCCAGGAGCCGGAGCTCGACAGCTTGACCGCCGGCTTGACGAGATCGCTGAGCTGGTGCGGGCGCGGACGTTTCCAGACATCCTTGGCCGGGTCGACGACAGCACCTTCTGTGGCCACGACGCGGTCGAAGAAAGCGCTGAATTTCGGCAGCTTTTCCGCAGTGAAATTCGGCCCCATGACATCGGCGAAGCGCCAGACATTCTCTTCGGCATCGGCGACGGCGCGGGCTTCCATTTCGGGCGTACGCGTCACCTGCAGCGTCAGCACCTCGCCGAGTTCGGCCTTGGTCTCGGCCGAATCGTTCGCCGGTGGAGGCGGCAGGATCATCGTCAGGTCGACGTCCTTATTGGTGACGAAGGGTTTTGCGTCTTCCGCCTGCGCGGCCGAGCCGATGACCAGCAGCAGCAGACCAGCCGCGAGCGATGCGTATTTCTTCATGGAGCGATCCTTTGTTCGAGAATGCCGCAGGATCGCCAGATGCGGTGACGGCCATGTGACATGACCGTCACCGGACGCAAAAAGGGCGCCTCTCGGCGCCCCCTGCATTTCGCTATGTCCGCCCCGCTCAGTGGGCGATGCCTTCCCACACCTTGCGCTTGGTCAGATAGACCAGCGCGCCGAACAGCAGCAGGAACACCAGCACGCGGAAACCCATCTTCTTGCGGTCTTCCATGTGCGGCTCGGCGGCCCATGTCAGGAAGGCGGCCACGTCGCGGGAATACTGGTCGACGGTCTGCGGCGAGCCGTCATCATAGGTCACCTGGCCGTCGGAGAGCGGCTTGGGCATCTTCAGCGACACGCCCGACATGAAGTAGGGATTGTAGTGCGTGCCTTCCGGGATGACCATTCCGGCCGGCGGAGTTTGATCGTAGCCGGTCAGCAGCGAATGGATATAGTCGGGGCCGCCCGCGTCATACTGGGTGAAGATGTCGAAGACGAACTGCGGAAAGCCGCGCTCGACGCCGCGAGCCTTGGCCAGCAGCGACATGTCGGGCGGGGCAGCGCCGCCATTGGAGGCAGCGGCGGCTTCCTCGTTGGCGAACGGCGCCGGGAAATGGTCTGACGGCTTGCCGGGACGGTCGAACATGTCGCCGGCATCGTTGGGGCCGTCATGGATGGTATATTCGGCCGACAGCGTCTTGATCTGCGCATCACTGTAGCCGAGGTCCGACAGCGTGCGGAACGCCACCAAATTCATCGAGTGACAGGCCGAGCAGACTTCCTTGTAGACCTTCAGGCCGCGTTGCAGCTGCGCCTTGTCATAGGTGCCGAACGGGCCGGTGAAGCTCCAGTTCATCTCCTTCGGCTCGTCGATCGGGAAATGCGTCGGTGCGGCTGCATTGTGCGCCTCTTCGGCGGCGAATGCCCAAGTGCCTCCAGTTCCAACACCGGCAGCCACAAGGCCGATCAGCGCCAGCGAGGTGAGAATCTTTTTCATGCCAAATCCCCTTAGATTCTCTACCGCTCTGACTTCCTGTTTGAGCATGATCTCTGGACAAACGGTTCCGTTTGTCCGGGAAAACCGGTTCCCACTTTTCGGGATCATGCTCTAGCCCTTGGTCTCTGGTGCGGCCGCGGCGCCCGCCGGATGCCCGCTGCCGCCCTTGTTCTTTTCGAGCACCGCCTCGGTGATCGAGTTCGGCACCCTGCGCGGCGTCTCGATCAGGCCGAGCACTGGCAGCGCGATCAGGAAGAAGGCGAAGTAGAACAGCGTCGCCATCTGCGCCATGAACACATAGCTGCCTTCCGCCGGCTGCGAGCCTAGCCAGCCGAGCAGGATGGCATCGGCCACGAACAGCCAGAAGAACAGCTTGTACCAGGGCCGGTAGACCGCCGAGCGCACCTTGGAAGTGTCGAGCCACGGCACCAGGAACAGCATGACGATGGCACCGAACATGCACAGCACGCCGCCGAGCTTGGAGTTGATCGGCCCGATGTTGAAGGTGATGGCGCGCAGGATCGCGTAGAACGGCAGGAAGTACCATTCCGGCACGATATGGGCCGGGGTCTTCAGCGGGTTGGCGACCGTGTAATTGTCCGGATGGCCGAGATAGTTCGGCAGGTAGAAGACGAAGTAGGCGAAGAAGAACAGGAACACGATCATGCCGAACGCGTCCTTGATGGTCGCGTAAGGGGTGAAGGCGACGGTGTCGGTCTTCGACTTGACCTCGATGCCGGTCGGGTTCGACTGGCCCACGACATGCAGCGCCCAGACGTGCAGCACGACGACGCCGGCGATCATGAACGGCAGCAGGTAATGCAGCGCGAAGAAGCGGTTGAGCGTCGGGTTGTCGACGGCGAAGCCGCCCAGCAGCAGCTGCTGGATCCAGTCGCCGACCAGCGGAATGGCGCTGAAGAAGCCTGTGATGACGGTGGCGCCCCAAAAACTCATCTGTCCCCATGGCAGCACATAGCCCATGAAGCCGGTCGCCATCATCAGGAGGTAGATGATGCAGCCGAGGATCCAGAGCAGTTCGCGCGGCGCCTTGTAGGAGCCGTAATAGAGGCCACGGAAGATGTGGATATAGACGGCGACGAAAAAGAACGAGGCGCCGTTGGCATGCATGTAGCGCAGCAGCCAGCCGGAATTGACATCGCGCATGATCTTCTCGACCGAGCCGAAGGCTAGATTGGTGTCGGCCGTGTAGTGCATGGCCAGCACGATGCCGGTCAGGATCTGCGCCACCAGCATGATCGACAGGATGCCGCCGAAGGTCCAGGCATAGTTGAGGTTGCGCGGCACCGGATAGGCGACGAAGCTGTCATAGACCAGCCGCGGCAGCGGCATGCGGGCGTCGAACCAGCGTTCGATACCGGTCTTGGGCGTGTAGGTCGAGTGTCCCTCGCTCATCGAAATATCCCCTGCCTCAACCGATAAGGATCTTGGTATCGGAAATGAACTTGAATACCGGCACGGCCATGTTCTCGGGCGCCGGGCCTTTGCGGATGCGGCCGGCGGTATCGTATTGCGAGCCGTGGCACGGGCAGAACCAGCCGCCGAAATCGCCTTCCTGGCCGAGCGGAATGCAGCCCAGATGGGTGCAGACCTGAACCATCACCATCCAGGCTTCCTTGCCGGGCGTGGTGCGGTTGGCGTCCGTCGCCGGCGCGTCGGCCGGAAGGTTGGCATTGCGGGCGATCGGGTCCTTGAGATCGGAGAGCTTGACGGCCTCGCCGTCCTTCATTTCCTGTTCGGTGCGGTTGCGCACCACGACCGGCTTGCCGCGCCACTTGACGATCAAGGACATGCCCGGCGTCAGCGAGGCGACATCGACCTCGACCGAGGCAAGCGCCAGCGTCGAGGCATCGGGGCGCATCTGGTCGATGAAGGGCCAGGCAACGGCGCCGGCGCCGACCACGGCTGCCATGCCGGTGGCGACGTAGAGAAAATCTCGACGGTTGGGATCGTGGGTATCGGTTGCGCTCACGGGTGCCTGATCCTTTCGCCTCTTCCGCGCCGGTGGCCGAGCCTGTTCCCCGCTCAATCACGCCAACCCGACAGCGCATGGCGAACAGGCTAGCGAATTCCTCCGGCATTTGGACTTCGGTTTATGCGTGAAGCCCGTTTTTGTCCAGACGGGTGAAGGCACAAGGGCAGATTGTCGCGGGGACAAAATCCGCCACTGCGCGGCAAGGCGGCGAATGGTCGCAAAAGGCGGCTAAACAACCGGGAAACAACCGCAAATCCAAGGCCCCGGTTCGCCTCGACACGGGACGCCGGTGTGATCTATCCTTGCTTGCATGGCACACGTCATCGATCGCGAGGAATGGGCCGTTCGCCCCGACCGCTGGAAGGGTGAACTGCAGTGCGGCGCCTATGGCTCCAACTCCTGCCTGATCTTCAACCACCTGCCCGATGTCGGCGGCGGCCCCCGGTTGCACTCCCATCCCTACGCGGAGATCTTCATCATCCGCCAGGGCACCGGCCTGTTCACGGTCGGCGACCAGGAAATCGAGGCCACCGCCGGCCAGATCCTGATCGTGCCGCCCCACACGCCGCACAAATTCACCAATCTCGGTCCGGGCCCGCTGGAAACGACGGACATCCACGAGAACGGCACGTTCATCACCGAATGGCTGGAGTGAATCCGGCATAGCCCTGTCGAGTTCCCGATTGCCGCCTAGATCTATGGCGTGGGCAGCGGGCCAGGACGTGCAGGACATGCGAACCTCAAACATCGAAATCGAAGGGCTGAGCATCGCCATCCGCGAGGCAGGCCCGGCCGATGCACCTGCCTTCCTCCTGCTGCATGGGTGGCCGCAAAGCTCCTACGCGTTCGAACGCGTGATCGGCCGGCTGGCCGCCGACTACCGGGTCGTCGCACCCGACCTGCCCTGCATCGGCGGCTCGCAAGGCATGCCCAAGGCCGCCGACAAGAAAACCCTGGCGAGGCTGATGAGGGGCGTTGCCGAGGCTTGCGGGCTGCGCCAACTCGTGGCCGCCGGCCATGATGTCGGCGGCCAGATCGTGTTCGCTCTGTTGCGTGACCATCCCGAGATTCTTTCTGGCGCGGCGATCATGGATGTCGTCGTTCCGGGTGTCGCGCCGTGGGAGGAGGTCATTCGCAATCCGATGATCTGGCATTTTGCGTTTCATGCGGTCCCGGCATTGCCGGAAACGCTGGTGAGCGGCCATCAGAGCGCCTATTTCGACTTCTTCTTCAATGCGCTTTCGAAGGATCGGGCATCGATCCCCGCGGAGGCCAGGGAAATCTACGCAAGAGCCTATTCCCGGCCGGAAAGCCTTCAGGCCGGCTTCGACTGGTACCGCGCCTTCCCCGAAGACGCCAAAGCCAATGCCCTTGTGCCCACCCAGCCGATCGCGATCCCAGTTCTGTATCTGAGGGGATCGGCCGAGTCCGGCGACATCGACGACTATGTCGACGGGCTGCGGGCGGCCGGGCTGTCGAACGTCGAGGGCGACATCATCGCCGACAGCGGACACTTCGTCGCCGACGAGAATCCCGAAGCGCTCGCCGTCCGCCTGGCGAGATTTCACAGGGAAATCAGCGCTGCAGGCTCCGGCCCTACATGGCGCCAAGCCTGACCAGCACCGCCTTTGGGATGTTGTATTCGCGGATGACGGCATCATGTCGTCGAAGGCCGCACAGTTCGCGCTGGATGAAATAGGCGTGCACCGCCTTGGCGGCATCCTTCAGGAGCATCGAGCGTATCTGTTCGTCGGAATTGTCACGCAGCCTTGCCAGCGTTTCCTCGACCTTCTGCCCGGCGCGGCCGAGCGCGGCCGCCTTCTCGGCCAGGATCTCGTGGCCAAGCGCATCGAAGGCGGCTTCGGCAGCGGTAGCGCTCGTCGAAGGGGGGCGTAGCGACATCAGCGGGCCTCCAAGTCATTGGCTGCCGGCACGGAAAGTCCAGAACGGTCGGAGAGGAACTTAAGCAATTCCAACCGGAGCTTATTGAGCACCTCAGTCTCTAGCGGCAAGGCAACAGTCATCAAACCTACTCCGCCGGCCGTGTCTCTTCCAGCACGCTTTCCTCGTGATAGAGGAAGCCGCCGGACTGCCGTTTCCACAGCCGCGCATAAAGACCGTCGAGCGCCACCAGTTCGTCATGCGTGCCTTGCTCGACGATGCGGCCGCCATCGAGCACCACCAGGCGATCGAGGGCGGCGATCGTCGACAGCCGGTGGGCGATGGCGATCACCGTCTTGTCCTGCATCAGCCGCGTCAAATTTTCCTGGATCGCCGCTTCGATGTCGGAATCGAGCGCCGAGGTCGCCTCGTCGAGGATCAGGATCGGCGCGTCCTTGAGAAAGACACGTGCGATCGCCACGCGCTGGCGCTGGCCGCCCGAAAGCTTGACGCCGCGCTCACCGACAAAGGCCTCGTAGCCGGCGCGGTCCCTGTTGTCGCGCAAGGTCAGGATGAACTCGTGCGCCTCGGCCTTCTTCGCCGCCGCGATCACCTCCGCATCGCTCGCGTCGGGCATGCCGAGCTTGATGTTGTCGCGCAACGAGCGATGGAACAGCGCCGTGTCCTGGCTGACGACGCCGATATTGGCCCGCAGTGAATTCTGCGTAACGTCCGAAACGTCCTGGCCATCGATGGTGATCGAGCCGCTCTCCAAATCGTAGAGCCGCAGGATCAGATTGGCGAGCGTCGTCTTGCCGGCACCCGACGGTCCGACCAGCCCGACTTTCTCGCCCGGCTTGACGACAAGGTCGATGCCGTTCAGCACCCCGAACCCGTTGCCATAGTGGAACTCGACGTTTTTCACGTCGATGCGGCCGCCGGCCACGACAAGCTCCTTCGCATCGGGCGCGTCGATGAGCCCGAGCGGCTGCGAGATCAGCGCCTTGGAGTTCTCCAGCACGCCGAGGTTTCGCAAGATGCTGTTGAGCTGCATCATCAGCCGGCCGAGCAGCATGTTGAGCCGCAGCACCAGCGACAGCGTGAAGGCGACCGCGCCGACGGTGATCGAGCCCTCGACCCAGAGATAGACGGCAAAACAGCCGATCGCCGTGATCATGATGCCCGACAGCGTCGTCAGCGCCATGCGCACGCCGGTCAGCCGGCGGGTGAAGGGGCGCAGCGCGTCGAGATAGATGTCGAAGCCGTTCCTGATGTAGCGGTCGTCGCCGTCGGCCGAAAACAGCTTCAGCGTCTGCACGTTGGAATAGGAATCGACGATGCGCCCGGTGATCATCGAGCCGGCTTCGGCCGTCGCCTCGGCGTGCTTGCGGATCGCCGGCAGATAGAGCTTGGCCAGCCAGCCGAAGGCGGTGATCCAGATCACCACCAGCACAGCGAGCCTGAGATCGAGCCCGGCGACCAGCGCCAGCGTCGTCACCGTGTAGACGACCATGAACCAGACCACCTCGAGGAAGCTTTCCATCAAATCGCCGGTCGCCTGGCCCGCCTGCCAGACTTTTGTGGCGATGCGGCCGGCGAAATCGTTCTGGAAGAAGGCGTAGGACTGGCGCGAGACATGCCTGTGCGCCTGCCAGCGCACTAGATTGTAGAAGCCCGGCGTGATCGTCTGTTCGTCGACGAGCGCCGACAGGCCGACGACGATGGTGCGGACGACCAGCACCACCACGATCATGAACACCAGCTCCGGGCCGGCAGCGGTCCACAGCGCATGCCAGCTGCGCTCGCCGGGAAGCTGGTCGAGGATATCGACCAGCCGCCCGACGAAGTAGAACAGGCCCGCCTCGACCAGCGGCGCGATGCCGCCGATGACCAGCATGGCGAAGAAGGCGAACTTCGCCTGCCCGACATAGTGCCAGAGAAAGCCGGTGACGCTTGAAGGTGGCCGAAGGCTCGACGGCTCCCTGAACGGATAGACCCAGTTCTCGAACCAGCGATAGACGGCTGTCATCATGCGGCGATCATCATTCTGCGGCTTGCCCCTTGGCACCGATTTCATTGGCAACGAGGTCGTTGGCGGCGTCGACGGGGCTGTCCTCGAGCAGGAAGCCGCCCGACTGGCGTTGCCAGAGCTGCGCATAGAGCCCGCCCTTGGCGACCAGTTCGTCGTGCGAACCCTCTTCGATGACGCGGCCCTGGTCCATCACCACCAGCCTGTCCATCGCCGCGATGGTCGACAGCCGGTGCGCGATGGCAATGACGGTCTTGCCTTGCATGAGCTTGTAAAAATTCTCCTGGATGGCCGCTTCCGCCTCGGAATCCAGCGCCGATGTCGCCTCGTCAAGGATAAGTATAGGCGCATCCTTCAACATAACGCGAGCAATGGCGATGCGTTGCCGCTGGCCTCCCGACAATTTGACCCCGCGGTCGCCGACATGGGCGTCGAACCCCTTGCGGCCATTGTGGTCCGAAAGCCCGCCGATGAAATCCAGCGCCTCGGCCCGCCGCGCCGCCTCGACAAGCATCTCGTCCGACGCGTCGGGCCGGCCATAGAGGATGTTGTCGCGCACCGAACGATGCAGCAGCGAGGTGTCCTGCGTGACCATGCCGATCTGGGCACGCAGAGAATCCTGCTTCACACCGGCGATCTCCTGGCCATCGATCAGGATCCGGCCGCTCTCCAGGTCGTAGAAGCGCAGCAGCAGATTGACCAGCGTCGACTTGCCGGCGCCCGACCGGCCGACGATGCCGACCTTCTCGCCCGGCTTCACCGCCAGCGACAGGCTCTCGATGATCCCCTTCTGCTTGCCGTAATGGAAACGGATGTCCTCGAAGCGGATTTCACCACGAGAAACGGCGATCTCCTTCGCATCGGGCTTGTCCTCGACCAGGCGCGGCAGCGAGATCGAGGCGATGCCGTCCTGCACCGTGCCGATGTTCTCGAACAGGCCCGACATTTCCCACATGATCCACTGCGACATGCCCCACATCCTGAGCACCAGGCCGATGACCACGGCCACCGCGCCGATCGTCACCGCTTGCCCCATCCACAGCCACAGCGAGATGGCGGTGACCGAGAACAGCAGCAAAGCGTTCAGGATGTAGAGCGAACCGAAAAGCACCGTCACCAGCCGCATCGACCGGTAGACCGTGTCGAGGAAGCCCATCATGCCTTCCCTGGCGAAGGAGGCCTCGCGGCGCGAATGACTGAACAGCTTGACCGTCTGGATGTTGGTGTAGCTGTCGACGACGCGGCCCGTCATGGTCGAGCGCGCATTGGCCTGCTCCTCGCCGACCTTGCCGAGGCGCGGGATGAAAAAGCGCAGCAACAGGATGTAACCGACCAGCCAGACGCCAAGCGGCGCCGCCAGCCGCCAGTCGGCCGAGCCGACGATGAACAGCATGCCGAGGAAATAGACGATGACGTAGTTCAGCACGTCGATCACCTTGATGACGCACTCGCGCACGGCAAGCGCCGTCTGCATCAGCTTGGTGGCGATGCGGCCGGCGAACTCATCCTGGTAGAAGCTCATCGATTGCCTGAGCAGGTAGCGGTGCACCTGCCAGCGGATGCGCATGGGATAATTGCCCATCAGCGTCTGCTGGTTGAGCAGCGAATGCAGCCAGACGGTGCCCGGCAGCGCGAACAGCACGATGAAGGCCATGCCGGCGAGCTTCCAGCCTTCCGTCTGCAGGAAGGTTTCGCGGTTCTGCCCCGACAGCCAATCGACGATGCGGCCGAGGAAGCCGAACATCCACACTTCCGCGATGGCGATGGCCGTCACCAGCACCGCATCGGTCAGTATATAGGGCCATGCGCCGCGCGTATAATGCAGGCAGAAGGCCACCAGCGTCTTGGGTGGCTCGACCGGTTCCGCTGCCGGGAACGGATCGAGCTTTCTTTCAAACCAGTTAAACAACAACATAGGTCATGCTCGTGAAATCTGTTTCCCGCTTACGCGGCGTGGCGACGTACGAAGTCCCCGGGCCGTGTGGCGCCGAGGGCCGACGGTCCGGAATCATCCGGACCGCCGGCCCTGCTTCGCGCTATATAGGGGCTCGCGGGCTTTTCGCCGACCGGTTCGTTTGTCGATCCTGACGGTGCGGTGTCGACGAGCCGGATTTTCGCGCCCGGCCGGATCAGCCGGATAATCCGGCGCACCAGCGAGGGCCGGCCCGGGTCGGGAACCGCACGCGAAAAATCGACATCCGGCAGCATGCCGCGATGCGGCCGGCGGCGGACTTCGGCGTGGACCGCCGACGAATAGGTTTCGCCGATCAGCAGAGCCCAGGTCGCCATCTTGCGCTCGTGCAGGCTTCTTGAACCGGGTATTCTGTAGGGATCGAACATTGGTCCGTCCTCCATGTGAAGATGTGATAAAAAAGGCGAAGCAAGTTCGACCACCGGCATTCGGCCGGAGGTGCGCATTGCCTCGGTCAGGGCATGACTGAACGAGTCGGTCTGGACACGACTGAAGGAGTCGGTCCGGNGGTCCGGACACGATGCCTGGCATCGGTCTGGACACGACAAGTGTCGGTTCGGACATGCTCAGCTTGGGCGTTCAGCCCTTTTGACTTTTTGAAAAACATCGCAGGATTCCTTCGAGTGCCGAAAAATCGTTTCGGCGGGAATCGGTGCGATCAAGTCTTAGAGAGTCAGGAGAATCGTCGTACCGAAACCGCCGTGGGGCGTACTGGCCCACAGGAGAGGCGCTGGATGTGCATGGTCATCATGAGTTACCCCTCCATCGGTTCGGGTTGACAAGGCTGGCCGTATACCCGACTTCGCAGAAAATGGCCACCCGCAGGTCCAGGAATTTCCAAAACCGCGAGGTCGCTGTGGCGGATCTGCCACTTATTAGAAAGACGCGGAAATGAACAATCGTCTCCGCATCGCGCTCTACCAGCCTGACATCGCCGGCAATACCGGGACAATCCTGCGCTTCGCCGCTTGCCTCGGCCTTGGCGTCGACATCATCGAACCGGCCGGCTTCCCGCTCTCCGACAAAGCGCTCAGGCGCGCCGGCATGGACTACCTCGAAATGACTGCCCTGACCCGGCATGTCGACTGGGACGCCTTCGAGGACTGGCGCAAGGTGCACGCGAAACGGCTGGTGCTTCTGTCGACCAAGGCGACGGCCCCTTACACCGAATTCGCCTTCGCCCAAGGCGACATCCTCCTGTTCGGCCGCGAATCCGCAGGCGTGCCGGATCCGGTCCATCAGGCCGCGGACGCGCGGCTGACCATCCCCATGCAAGGTGGCGCGCGCAGCATCAACGTCGCGCTCTCCGTCGCCATGGTGGCTGGCGAAGCCGTCCGGCAACTCGGATAGCGGTTCGCCGGCAACGCCGTTTCCAGTCATTTTCACCCAGGCGCACATCGCCTTCTCCTGTCATTTGCTCCATCGGCATTTCTTCGCTACAAGCTCAACTTAACTTGAGGTCAAGCGGAAAATAGAAAATGGCTCCAGCAACGGAACTGACGGTCGGCCAGATGGCCATGCGCAGCGGCGTGGCGGTATCGGCACTGCACTTCTATGAGGCGCGCGGGCTGATCCGCAGCCACCGCACATCAGGCAACCAGCGCCGCTACGGCCGCGACGTGCTGCGGCGGGTGGCGATCATCAAGGTCGCGCAGGAGGTCGGCATCTCACTGGCCGAGATCGGCGAAGCACTTGAATCATTACCTGAAGGCCGCACGCCGACGCGCGAGGATTGGAATCTGCTTTCAACGGCTTGGCGCGATAGCCTCGACCAGAAGATCAGCCAGCTAAAGAAGCTGCGCGACGGCCTGACCGACTGCATCGGCTGCGGCTGCATGTCGATCGACAAATGTCCGCTCAGGAACAAGGGCGACAAGCTGGCAAGGGAAGGCACGGGGGCAAGGCGGCTGGTTCTTCCTTCTCCCCGTTCACGGGGAGAAGGTGCNAAGCTGGCAAGGGAAGGCACGGGGGCAAGGCGGCTGGTTCTTCCTTCTCCCCGTTCACGGGGAGAAGGTGCCTGAAAGGCGGATGAGGGGCAGCGCGAACACTGAAGGGTTCGCGCTGCCCCTCACCTGCCTGCCGGCATCCTCTTCCCGTAAACGGGGCGAGGAAATCCTAATCCGCCGCCGGCAACCGCCTGATGGTGAATTCGATCAAATCACCCGGGCGTTCGAACCAGCTTTCGATTTCGGTCCAGTAGGCCTGCTTGGGGAAACGCTCGAACCATTCCTTGGCTTTGAGGCGCGCATCGGAGCGCGGCAGCACGAAGGTCTCGCGCAGGAAGCCGTCGCGCGGCATGCGCTCGCGTTCGGCCCGGCTTTGGTCGAGCCTTTTCTTCAGGCCATCCAGCGGCGGTCTTGCCGGAGTGCGCACGAAACAACTCCTTGCACCTAGCGCATGACCCCGAAATCGGGTTCGGAAAGGATCATGCGCAAAACCAAAGTGACTTGACCCTGTCCCTTAAGAGATTAGGGATCGCGCCCGGAAAAGACGAGTCTTTTGTCGACTCGACCGACCCGCAACCGGAGACAGCACTTGGAACGACCTGAAATGCCCCCTGGCCTGCCCGCCGACATCGAAGAGAAGAAGATGAAGGCACGGCTGTGGTTCGAGGCGTTGCGCGAACGCATCTGCGGCGCCTTCGAACAGATCGAGCAGGATCTCCAGGGGCCGCTGGCCTCATGGTCGCCGGGCCGTTTCGAGAAGACGCCCTGGGAGCGTGACCAGGGCAAGGGCGGCGGCGGCACCATGTCGATGATGCATGGCCGCGTCTTCGAGAAGGTCGGCGTCCACACCTCGACCGTTTATGGCGAGTTCTCGCCCGAATTCAGGAAGCAGATGCCCGGCGCCGAGGAAGATCCGCGCTTCTGGGCGTCCGGCATTTCGCTGATCGCGCATCCTTGGAACCCCAACGTCCCGGCCGTGCACATGAACACGCGCATGGTCGTCACTTCCAGCCATTGGTTCGGCGGCGGTGCCGATCTGACCCCGGTGCTGGACCGCCGCCGCACTCAGGACGACCCCGATAGCATCGCTTTCCACCGCGCCATGCAGTTCGCTTGCGAAAAGAACGCTGATGTCGCCGACTACCCGAAATTCAAGACCTGGTGCGACGAGTACTTCTATCTGCCGCACCGCAATGAGCCTCGCGGCATCGGCGGTATCTTCTTCGACTGGCTGCATTCGGCGCAGGACAAAGGCGGCTGGAATGCCGATTTCAACTTCGTCCAGGATGTCGGGCGATCTTTCCTGGTCGTCTACGGCCATCTCGTGCGCGCCAACTTCAACGAGAACTGGACCGACGGCGACCGCGACGAACAGCTCATCCGCCGTGGCCGCTATGTCGAATTCAACCTGCTTCACGATCGCGGGACCATCTTCGGCCTGAAAACCGGCGGCAATGTCGCTTCGATCCTGTCCAGCCTGCCGCCAGAGGTCCGCTGGCCGTAAAAATATGGTGAGCGCGATGTGAACCGCATTGATGTCCCATTCGTTCGAAATGGGCATGGAATGTGGCACCGAATGCTTCGAAAAATTTCTTTTTCGTCTAATAGGCACTTGAAAAGATTGGTCTAATTCTTGTGCCGGGTCGGGAAGCGCCGGTGGTTTGCTGAGCGTAATTCCGAGGAAATGGGAAACGGTTTTTCCGTTCGGAATTGCGTCGAAACAAGCGAGCCGCGACTCGACGCAACCGGACGGCCCAAGACCATGCGGGATACCCGTCAAAAGGATGCCCGCTCTTTCCAGGAGTACTTCCCAATGCGCAAGATCATTGTTTCGGCCGCCGCGGCGGCCTTGCTCGCTTCCGGTTCGGCAGCATTCGCCGCCGTCAAGCACACCACCGGCACGGTCAAGACCTTCGACGCGACAGCCATGAGCCTGGTTCTTGACAATGGATCATCTTTTACGCTTCCCAGCACCTTCAAGGATCCTGGCCTGAAGGTCGGTGAAAAAGTCAGAATCTCATGGGACACGAGCGGCAAGAACAAGATTGCCGAGTCAGTCAAGATCGTGAAGTGACGACCAACCCGCCCGGGCTGGACGAGACGATGTCCGGCCCTGCCCTGGGCTAAGCGTAAGAGGGCGGAGCGGAGCCGCTCCGCCTTTTTGTGGTTGACCGCAACCAATACCACCCCATCTGTGTTATGCTTTCCGCCCGCTCAGGCTCCGAAAGTCCAGGCCCGGAATTCGAAGCGTGGGCCAAGAAAGCACCGGGGCCTCGCCCAGGCTCCACGGAGGAAAAAGGGAGAAATCCGATGAAGGAATTTCACTGCGGGTCGCTCGTTCCCGGCTGTGACTGGCACACCCGAGCCGACGAGGAAGCCGAGGTGATGCGCCGGGCCGTCGAGCATATGCGCGAGACGCACGGCGAGACGACCATCCGCGAAACTATGATCGAGGCGATCCGTTCACGCATCGAGAAGACCCGCGACGCCGCGTAAGCTGTGCGCCGACCTTGACGCCCGCCATTCGCTTTGGCGTTGTGGCGCTTTGGCACTGCACCTGCTCCGTATTGCGACGACGAGATGTTGCAGGAAATCGCTTCGACGCGGTGCACGTCACCTTGTGAGTAAAAAAATATATTCCCTCCAGCTAAAATAAACCCCGCGGTAACCCAACCGGTGCCACTGTCGGCCGGACAATCCGGGTACTGTGGGCTGCCAGAGAAGCCCGTCGCCACCAGGCACTGATCCGGATCGGTGGGGTGGTGAGGTGGTTCGCGCATGCGCGAAAAGTCCGGCAGTCGACTGAGCTCCTGCACAATGGCGCTCGTTTCGTGCGCGCTCATTGGCGCATCGCCGGTTGTTGCCCAGGAATTGACGACATCGTTGGTCGACGTCCATCAGGGCTCGCCGCTCAGCGATCGCGCGCGAGGCTTGGGCAATGGCGGTTACGAATTGCAGAGCGGAAACCGGGTATCGTTCAACCAATGGTACCGCGCAAGCTGGGTCGATATGCACGTGGACCTCATCACCCAGATCACCCAGGACACCGGCATCCTTTGGGGATTTGGGACCGGGGAACAGGGCGAGAAATACAGGATCGAGCCCAGCCTCAAGCTTGGTTTCCTCACCCAGATGCATCCGAGCCCGAACAGCACCCTTTCCCTGTCGCTTACCACCGTGATCGGCGGCAAACTCACCGAAAAATCCTGCCAGGCCGACTATGGCGACCTCGGTACCTACAGCGTCAATTGCCGGCTTGCGGCCAGCCAGATGGCTCCTGAGGAAACGTTGAAATATCTGGTTAACGCTAAACCGGAGAGCCAGCATCTGTGGCTGAACTACCGTGTTACTTTCTGATCGCCGAAGGCCATGGATTGAAAAACCGCGGTTCGCGATCGCCCGTACCAGTTTCTTGTTGATCGGAGTAGGAACATGCCAGCTAGACATATGAAATTCGGTATCGCCATGGCCTTCGCCATGCTGTCGGCGCCGATCGCGTCGGCCCAGCAGGCCCCCGATGCCGACGAGATGGCCGCGCTGTGCCATGGCGGCCTGTCCATATGCGTAAGCGCAAAGATCCCGGCCGCGCGCACGCAAGCAGCAACAACACCAGGGTGGATGAGCCCCGACGTCGGTGCCGCGTGGGCCGCGGGTTACAAGGGCAAGGGCGTCACGATTACGATCGTTGACGATTTTTCCAGTACATCGCGGTTCTCCGGCAACTTTGGCATTGGGGTGCAGACCCAGCGGCACGGCGAATGGACACGCGAAGAAGCCTCCATGATTGCCCCCTTGGCAACCATAAGGTCGAAAGACTTCACAACCAGCTCGGCGGTGACGCTGGCGCCTGGCCTGAACGTGCTCAATCTGAGTTATGGCATGTACGCTACAGCGGGCTACAGCCCGAACCAGATCGGATGGAGCGCCGAGGAGGCTTCGATCATCTCTTATGCCACCAGAGGGTCAGCCGTTGTCTCCAAGGCAGCCGGCAACGACTCCGTTGCCGTGGGCGGTGTCACCAATGGCCAGCAGGACTATCTCGACCTCGCCCTGGTCGGCAAAGCGTCAGCGATCTTCGTCGGTGCGCTGTCAACGAACGGCACGACATCAACCCCGGCCCAGCTCGCCTGGTACTCCAACTACGCCGGATCCAATCCGCTTGTGCAAAGCCATTTCCTTGTAGTCGGTGTCGACGGGAGCAAGACGGGCCTTTATGGCACGTCCTTCGCCGCGCCGATCATTTCAGGCTATGCGGCGATCATCGGTAGTAAATTCACCAAGGCGACGCCGACCCAGATCACCAACGATCTGCTCAACACGGCTCGTACCGACACGCTGGTCAACTATAGTGCCTCCACCTATGGCAAGGGCGAAGCAAGCCTTTCGCGTGCCTTGGCTCCCGTGGCCATCAGGTAGATGGGCAGCACTTCGTGTACGATATTCGAGCCAGGCTCTAGGGTTCAAGGGCCTTCGCGGCGCGTTCGAGCAGTGCGCCGCGATCAGGCGCAAATCCCGCTTCGACCCATTCCGCCTCGAGGTTCTTGAGGATCTCGCCGAGCTTCGGCCCAGGCTTGGCGCCAAGTGCGGTCAGATCGGCGCCTTTCAGCGGAAACGACGGCTTTTCCCATTTGAGCGCAAAGGCGAGCAGGCGCGAGAAACCGCCGGCTTCGAGCAGTGCGTCATTGTCGTCGACGGCACGCACCCGCGCCGAGGCGAGCGACAGCCGCAGGCGATCGACAAAGCCTTGCCGATCGCCACGATAGAGCCGCTTGGCCAGTTCGCCCTCGGTCGTCTTCGGCTCGACGGCAGCCGTCAGCCCCCAGTGGCGCAGGCGGTCAGCTTCCGCGGTCGACAGTTTCAGCCGCTCGGCCAGTATTTTCATGCGCGCCGCATCCGGCGGCACGATCGCCTCCAGCCGCAGCATCGCGTCGGCCGGCCAGCCCAGATCCTTCTCGGCCTTGGTCAGCCCATGGATGGCGTCGATGCCCCATCTCTCGCTTTCCGGCAGCGCCGCGGTCAGGACGCCGGCCTGCCGCATCCACAGCAGCGCCCGAGATGGGTCCGGCGCCGACAGAAGCTTCTTCACTTCGGACCAGACGCGCTCGGCCGACAGCTGTGCGAGCCCGTCCTTCAGCCGCGCGCAGGCCTTCAGCCCCTCGGCGTCCGGCCGCCCTTCGCCATACCAGGCGAAAAAGCGGAAAAAGCGCAGGATGCGCAGGTAATCCTCGCGGATACGTGCTTCCGGATCGCCGATGAAGCGCAGCCGCCGTGCCTCGATGTCGGCGATGCCGCCGACCAGGTCGACAACCCTGCCGTCGGCCTCGGCATAGAGCGCGTTGATGGTGAAATCGCGCCGCTCGGCGTCGAGCTTCCAGTCGCGGCCGAACGAGACCTTGGCGCGGCGGCCATCGGTCTCGATATCGGCGCGCAAGGTGGTGATTTCATAGGGCTTGCCGCCTGCGACCACAGTAATGGTACCGTGCTCGATACCGGTTGGCACCGCCTTGAAGCCTTTCTCCTCGGCGCGGCGGATGGTTTCCTCAGGCAAACAGGTGGTGGCGATGTCCACGTCGGCGACCGTCTGACCCATCAGGGTGTTGCGCACCGCGCCACCGGCGATACGCGCCTCCTCACCGCCTTCGGTGAGCGCGGCAAGCAAGCGCTGCAGATGCTTGTCGGTGAGCCAGTCGGCCCTGCCCGCGATCGAAACACTCACGCATAGAGCCTTTCATAGAGCGTACGGATGATGCCGGCGGTGACGCCCCAGATGCGCCGGTCGCCGTAAGGCATGTCATAGAAGAACCATTCGAGATCGTTCCACATACCGCTGTCGCGCTTATGGTTGGCGGGCTCCATCAGGAAGCGCAACGGCACCTCGAAGGCAGCGTCGACTTCATCGGCGTTCAAGGCGAGATGGAAACCGGGCCGCACGATGCCAAGCACCGGCGCGATGCGGTAGCCGCTGCCGGCGACATAGTCGGGCATGCGTCCGAGGATCTCGATGCGATCCTGGCCAAGGCCGATCTCCTCGAAGGTCTCGCGCAGTGCGGCGGCTTCCGGGCTCGCATCGGTGGCATCGATGGTGCCGCCGGGAAAAGCCACCTGCCCCGAATGGTTGCGCAGCTTTTCGGCCCGTTTGGTCAGGAGAACCGTCGCCTCGCCTTCGTGATCGACGACCGGGATCAGCACCGCCGCGTTGCGCAACGCCTTGCCCTGGTTGAGGCGCGGATGGCCCGGATTGAAGCGGTGATCGCCATAGTCGTCGCTGGCATGGGCCTGCGGCTGCGCGGCGAAGCGCGCGCGAAAATCCGCCGATGAAAACGGCATCGGCGTCACCTGGTCCATCACGCGCTCAGCCGCTTCAGTTGATCCGCCGGCATGATCGCAAACACCGCTCCCCTGGAGCGCACGGCGAACATCGTCCTGCCGTCGATCTCGATCTCCTCGGCATGCTCGACCAGTTCGTACATGACCGGCCGCGCCACCAGCGCCTCCAGCCTGCCGCGCACCAGCACATAGGGCTTCAATCCGCCGGTCTCGTTCTCGTCGACGAAACGCAGCGGCCGCTCCGGTCCGGCCTCGACGACATCTCCGACATTGGTGCGGAAAGTGATGACTTGCTGGTCGCCACTGCCCGAAACGTCCATTTCGACGGCGATGAAGGGCGCATCGGCGACCCGGATGCCGACCTTTTCCACTGGCGTCACCAGATAGGTCCTGCCATCGGCATCCTTGCGCAGCACGGAAGAGAAAAGCTGCACCAGTGGCATGCGACCGATCGGCGTGCCCAGATAGAACCAGGTGCCGTCGGCCTTGATCTCCATGTCGAGATCGCCGCAAAAGTCGGGATTCCAGCGCTCGACCGGCGCCGCGCCCTTGCCGGCACGTGCCGCACGCGAGATCAGCGCCTCCAGGCCGCGCGCCTCGGTGGCATCGGCAAGGCCCTGTTCGCGATGTTCGAAGTGTTCCGACATGGTCACGAAATAGTCACTGTTGTTCCGCTTGTCAGCCTAAGTCTGTGATTTAAGTTCCAACGTAGGCGCCACGCGAGGCCGAATCGCGGCAACTTATGCTATGCTGCAAACGTTATTTCCAACCATCTATCTCCAATTTTAAGGGATTGAGCTGAATGAGCGTAATGGTCAAGGAAAGCCCAATCAGCGAAAAGGACATGATCGCCGAGGCCGAGAAGGCGCTTGCCGACATCTCCAGAATTCGCGACGGGGTCGGCCGGGTCATCTTCGGCCAGGAGAATGTCGTCGAGCGCACGCTGGTGGCCCTGTTGGCCGGCGGCCATGCGCTACTGGTCGGCGTGCCCGGCCTCGCCAAGACCAAGCTGGTGGAGACACTGGGTGTCGTGCTCGGCCTCGATTCGCGCCGCATTCAGTTCACGCCCGACCTGATGCCCTCCGACATCCTCGGCTCCGAAGTGATGGAGCAGGACGAATTCGGCAAGCGCTCCTTCCGCTTCATTTCCGGACCGATTTTCGCCCAGCTTTTGATGGCCGACGAGATCAACCGCGCCTCGCCGCGCACCCAGTCGGCGCTGCTGCAGGCAATGCAGGAGTACCACGTCACCATTGCCGGCGCCCGTCACGACCTGCCGGCGCCCTTCCATGTGCTGGCGACGCAGAATCCGCTGGAGCAGGAAGGCACCTATCCGCTGCCGGAAGCCCAGCTCGACCGCTTCCTGATGCAGGTCGACATCCTCTATCCCGAAATCGAGGCCGAGCGCCGCATTCTTCTGGAAACCACCGGCGTCGAGGACGCCAAGGCGCAGAACGTGCTGCAGCCGGCGCGGCTGAAGGAGATCCAGACGCTGATCCGCCGCATGCCGGTGCCCGAAAGCGTCGTCGAGGCGATCCTGACCCTGGTGCGCTCGGCGCGCCCGGGCCAGGGCAATGCCGAGACCGACAAGCTTGTCGCCTGGGGTCCAGGCCCGCGCGCCAGCCAGGCGCTGATGCTGTGCACGCGGGCGCGGGCGCTCTACGATGGGCGGTTGGCGCCCTCGGTCGACGATGTGCGGGCGCTGGCCGAGCCGGTGCTGCAGCATCGCATGGCGCTGACTTTCGCCGCCCGCGCCGAAGGCACCAGCGTGCGCGATGTCGTGGCGAAGCTTGTGAAAGGGATTTGATGGCGCGCATCGGCGAGGTCCAGGCTCCGGCGGCGACGCGCGACGCGCTCGCCCGTGGCCGGTTGCGGGCTTCGCTTGTGCCCGACCTGCTGGTCGAGGCGCGCCGCATCGTCAACACCGTGATCGCCGGCTGGCACGGCCGTCGCAAACGCGGTATCGGCGAGAATTTCTGGCAGTTCCGGCCCTATGTCGAAGGCGATTCCTCACGCATCGACTGGCGCCGCTCGGCACGCGACGACCATACCTATGTGCGCGACCGCGAATGGGAAGCCGCTCATACGGTGTGGCTGTGGGCCGACCCTTCGCCATCCATGCTTTACAAGTCGACCGGCGCCAGCGTTTCCAAGCAATCGCGCGCCTTGGTGCTCACGCTTGCCATGGCCGAACTTTTGTCGCGCAGCGGCGAGCGCATCGCCTGGCCGGGGCTGACCGATCCGTTCACCGCACGCAACGGCGCCGAACGCATCGCCGCCCAGCTCATGCATGCCGGCGAGCTGCCGGCAAAACCCGACCTCACGGATATCAGGCGCTTTTGCGACATCGTCATCGCCAGCGATTTCCTCGATCCGGTGGAGGAAACGATGGCCTGGCTCGACGTGCTTGCCCGCCACGGCGTGCGGGCGCATCTGATCGAGGTCGCCGACCCGGCCGAGGAGACCTTCCCCTATGCCGGCCGCACCGAGTTCACCGATCCCGAGACCGGCGAGAAACTGACAGCCGGGCGCGCCGAAATGCTCGCCGATGAATACCGCCTGCTCTACACTGCCCGCCGCCAGGAACTGGCCGGCTGGTGCAAGCGGCTCGGTTGGAGCTTCACCGTCAATCACACCGATCGGCTGGCGTCCGACGCGCTGGTGCGCCTACACATGGCGATGACCGCCGAGGGCGGTCATGCCGTCAGCGGTCATGCCGGTAGCGGTCGTGCCGGAAAGGCGGTCGCATGAGCTGGCTGCCGCTCTCCTTCGGCGCTCCCATGGTGCTGTGGGGCCTGCTGGCGCTGCCGGTGATCTGGTGGCTGCTCAGGCTGACGCCGCCCAAGCCGCAGACCGAAGTGTTCCCGCCGCTGAAGATCCTGGCCCGTGTGCTGAAACGCGAGGAGACCCCGCAGCAGAGCCCATGGTGGCTGACGCTGCTCAGGCTCTTGATGGCGGCCCTCATCGTGGCCGCCTTGGCCGAACCGGTTTTCAACCCGCGCGAAAAACTGGCGGCCGAGGGAGCAGCACTTGCACTGGTCATCGACAATGACTGGGCCAGCGCCGCCGACTGGAACAAACGTGTCGCCACCGCCGAGCGGCTGATTAGCGATGCCGGTTCGAACGGCGTGCCGGTCATCATCGCCTTCACCGCCGAAAAGCCCAATGCCGAGATCGGCCCTTTCGATGCCGCTTCGGCGCTCAACCGGCTGCGCGCGGCCAAGCCGCGGCCGATCCCGACCGACCGGCCCGCCGTCTATGCCCGTGTCGCCGGCGTGCTGGAGACCGTGCCCGGTGCCAGCGTCGCCGTGCTTGCCGATGGCCTGGCGGCCAAGGGCGATGAAGCCGCCTTCAACACGCTGTTGTCGAAAAATGCCGCCCGCGTCGTTTGGGCAACAGCCGACCGGCTTTCGCTGACCGGCCTCACCGCCGCCGACAACCAGGTCGACGGCTTCGCACTGACCGCCATTCGTGCGCCGGGCGACCCTGCACCGGGCCAGGTCACCGCCGGTGCTTTCGACGACAAGGGCCGCCGCATCGCCGATGCGACGCTGACCTTCGCGCCGGGCGAGGCGACTGCCACCGGCACCATGACGGTGCCGTTCGAGCTGCGCAACGACTTCGCCTCGATCGCGCTCGACGGCGAGCGCCACGCCGGCGCCGTGCGCGTGCTCGATGAAAACTCCAAGCGTCGCCGTGTCGGGCTGTTGTCGCAGGCCGAGGCCGACCAGGCGCAGCCGCTGCTGTCGCCGCTCTACTACATCAGGCGCGCGCTGCAGCCCTTCGCCGATCTGGTCGAACCCTCAAGCGCCGATCTTGCCGACGCCATCCCGCAGATCCTCGACCAGAAGCCGGCGATGATCATCATGGCCGATATCGGCACCATTCCCGAGCAGGTCCGGCCAAGGCTGGTCGATTGGGTCGAAAAAGGCGGCACGCTGGTGCGTTTCGCCGGCTCGCGGCTGGCCGCCGCCGGCAATGACGACGACCTGCTGCCCGTGCGCCTGCGCACCGGCGAGCGTTCGCTCGGCGGCGCCTTGTCATGGACGTCGCCGCAGCCGGTCACCGAATTCCCCAAGGCCGGACCGTTCGCCGATCTGGCGCCACCCACCGAAGTCACCGTGAGCCGGCAGGTGTTGGCGGAGCCGACGCCCGATATCGTCGAGCGTACCTGGGCCGCGCTTGCCGACGGCACGCCGCTGGTCACCGGGCTGAAGAAGGGCAAGGGCACGCTGGTCCTGTTCCATATCACGCCGGAGGCGACATGGTCGAACCTGCCGATCTCCGGCAGCTTCGTCGAGATGCTGCGCCGCATCGTCCAGCTGTCGCGCAACCAGGGCGCTGCGATCGCCAACGCCGAAGCCGCCGCCACCTCGCTCGCGCCCTATCGCATGATAGCGGCCGACGGCTCGCTGGTGCCGCCGACGCCCGATGCACGGCCGCTGGTGCCGGGCGCCGGCATACTGCCGGTGACCTTGGAGAACCCGCCCGGCCTCTACGGTTCCGAGACTGGCGTCTTCGCTCACAACCTGCTCGATGCCGCAAGCACGCTGGCCCCGCTGGCGCGACCGCAAATCACCGTGCCGGTCACCACGATCCAGTATGCCTTCGACGAATCGCGCAACCTGAAGGGCGGGCTGGTTGCCGCCGCTTTGATACTGATGCTGCTCGACACGCTGGCGGTGTTGTGGATGGGCGGCCTGTTTTCGCGCCGGCCGCGCCGCGCCGGCGCGGTGGCGACCACCGCCGCGATACTGATCGCGCTCGGTGCTTTGTTCGGTCATGCCGACCTTGCCCGTGCCGACGATGCCAAGCCCGGCGACGAGGTGGCCATCGAGGCGATTTCCAAGACCCGGATCGCCTATGTGCTGACCGGCGTGCCGGGTGTCGATTCGATCAGCCGCGCCGGGCTCGAGGGCCTGACCCGCTTCCTGATCGAAAAGACCGCGCTCGAACCTGGCGAGCCGGCCGGCGTCGACATTTCGAAGGACGAGCTGTCGTTCTATCCCCTGATATACTGGCCGATCGATCCATCGGCGCCGATGCCGAGCCAGGCGGCTATCGCCCGCATCGACGCCTATATGCAGCAGGGCGGCACGGTGCTGTTCGACACGCGCGACCAGTTCGCCAACGGCATCGGCGCCGATTCCACCAGCCCGGCGACCGAACGGCTGCGCGACATCCTCGGCAGCCTCAACGTGCCGCCGCTGGAGCCGGTGCCGTCGGACCATGTGCTGACCAAATCCTTCTTCATCCTGCCCGAATTCCCGGGCCGCTTCGCCGGCAGCCCGCTCTGGGTCGAGACATCGCTCGATGCCAGCAACGCCGACAACCGGCCGGTGCGCACCGGCGACGGCGTCTCGCCGATCATGATCACCGCCAATGATTTCGCCGGCGCGTGGGCGGTCGACGAGAATGGCGACCCGCTGCTGCCGACTGTGCCGGCCGACCCGATGCAGCGGATCTACGCGCTGCGTGCCGGCGTCAACATCATGATGTACATGCTGACCGGAAACTACAAATCCGACCAGGTGCATGTCCCGATACTGCTCGAACGGCTGGGGCAGTAAGATGATGCTCCTCGTTGCACGACTCGAGTGGACCGACCCTCCCCACAATGCGGAGGGCAAGGCATGAACTGGTCGATCTCCTTCGAGCCGCTGATCTCGTCCTGGCCCTTGCTGGCCCTGGTGCTGGTGCCACTGGCGCTGCTTGCGCTCGTCGGCCTGTGGTTTCGCCAGCGCGGCGGTGTCCTGCGCTTCGTCGCCCTGCTGGCGCTCGCCGCCGCCCTCTTCAACCCGGTGTTCCTCAACGAGGAGCGCGAACCGCTGAAGAGCGTCGTCGCCCTGATCGTCGACCGCAGCCAGAGCCAGGATATCGGCGACCGCACCAGGCAGACCGACGAGGCGCTGGCCGGCCTGCAGCAGCGGCTTGGCCGCTTCAAGCAGTTCGACGTTCGCGTCGTCGAGGCCGGCAAGTCCGAGGCCGCCGAAGAGCGCACCGAGACGCGCCTGTTCGGCGCGCTGGAAGGCGCCTTCCGCGACGTGCCGCCATCGCGCATCGGCGGCGCCATCATGGTCACCGACGGCGAGGTGCATGACGCGCCCCCCGGCGCGCCCGATTTCAACGCCCCGCTGCATGCCCTGATCACCGGCAACGATCACGAAAAGGACCGCCGTATCCGCTTCGAGAACGCGCCGCGTTTCGGCCTCGTCGGCAAGCCGCTCGATATGACCTATCGCGTCATCTCGACGGAGAACGAGACCGGTCCGGTCGATGTGCGCGTCTCGGTCAATGGCGAGCAGGTCGCGGTCGAGCATGCCGCCGTCGGCCAGGCGATGCCGCTGCAGGTGACCATCCCTGGCGCCGGGCGCAACATCATCGAACTCGCCATCGACCGCGAGCCGGGCGAACTGACCGACACCAACAACCGCGCCATCGCGCTGGTCGACGGCATCCGCGAGAACCTGCGCGTGCTGCTGGTTTCGGGCGAGCCGCACGCGGGCGAGCGTACCTGGCGCAACCTGTTGAAATCGGACGCTTCCGTCGATCTCGTCCATTTCACCATCCTGCGGCCGCCGGAAAAGCAGGACGGCACGCCGATCAACGAATTGTCGCTGATCGCCTTCCCGACCCGTGAGCTGTTCGTCGAGAAGATCAAGGATTTCGATCTCATCATCTTCGACCGCTACCAGCACCGCGACGTGCTGCCGATCCTCTATTACGACTACATCTCCGAATACGTCGAAAAGGGCGGCGCGCTGCTGATCGCCGCCGGCCCCGAATATGCCGGCGAAAGTTCGATCGCGCGTACGCCGCTGATGTCGGCCCTGCCGGCCATGCCGACCGGCGAAGTGGTCGACAAGGCATTCTATCCGCGCCTCACCGAACTCGGCCAGCGCCATCCGGTGACCCGCGGCCTCGATGGTTCGGCCACCGAGCCGCCGCACTGGAGCCGCTGGTTCCGGACCATCGGCGTGCAGAACCCGCAGGGCGAAGTGGTGATGAAGGGCGCCGACAACCGGCCGCTGCTGCTGCTCGACCGCAAGGGCGAAGGCCGTGTCGGCATGCTTCTGTCGGACCAGGGCTGGCTGTGGGCGCGCGGCTTCGAGGGCGGTGGTCCGCATGTCCAGCTCTACCGGCGCATCGCCCACTGGCTGATGAAGGAGCCCGAGCTGGAGGAAGAGCGGCTGACCGCCGATGGACGCGGCATGGTGCTGGAGATCCGCCGCCAGACGATGGCCGACGACCCCGGCGCCGCGCAGATCATCACGCCCTCCGGCAAGACCTTGACCGTCAAGCTCGAGAAATCCGAACCCGGCGTCTTCCTCGGCAGCGTCGAGACCAACGAGATCGGTCTCTTCCAGGTCGCCAATGGCGACCTCACCGCGCTCGCCCATGTCGGACCGGTCAACGCACCGGAATTCTCGGATGTCATCTCCACCGAAAACCGGTTGAAGGCGCCGGCGGAAGCGACCGGCGGCAGCGTGCGCCGGCTGGCGTCATCCTCCGCCCTTGGCGGTGATGTGACGCTGCCCTCAATCGTGCCGGTGCGCTCGGCCGGCGAAGCCTCCGGCAGCGACTGGATCGGCCTGCGCACCACCGATGACAGCGTGCTCAAGGCCGTCTCGCGCGTGCCGCTGTTCGGCGGCTTCCTTGGCCTCGGCCTGCTGCTCCTGGCGATGGGCTCGATGTGGTATCGCGAGGGACGGTAAGCTTCCTTCTCCCCGTCACTATACGGGGAGAAGGTGCCGGCAGGCGGATGAGGGGCAGCGCCAGCCTTCGCGATCTTCACTACTTGCGTAAATGACCATTGTCGGCGCCGCCCCTCATTGTCCTGCCGGACATTTCTCCCCGTATAGTGACGGGGAGAAAAACGCTGTCGTGCCCTACTCCTCCGGCTCAGTCGTGAACAGCAGCGGGTAACCCTTGGCCTTGCCGGCGTCGGTGGCCCGCGTCGCCTTGGTTTCGGCGACATCCCTGGTGAAGACGGCGACCACGCAGACGCCGCGCTGGTGGGCGGTGATCATGATCCGGTGCGCCTGGTCTTCGCTGAGCTTGAACTCGCCCTTCAGCACCGTCACCACGAATTCGCGCGGCGTGAAATCGTCATTGATGAGGATGACCTTGTAAAGCTTCGGCCGCTCGGTTTGCGGCTTGACCTTGGTGCGCGGCTTTGTGGTGATTTCAGACATTGGAACCGACAGTTTCGCGATCGGGCTTCGGTCTGCATTTTGCCACGGGCGCCAGCGATCGTCCATTTTGATCGGCGCGCAACCCGATAGAGCAATTCCAGGAAAATGTGAAACGGTTTTCCGTCCGGAAGTGCATCAAAACAAAGGGTTAGAGCAGTTTACCGTTTCCATGAAACGGTGAACTGCTGCTAACCGGCATGACGCGACCGTTCACAATCATGTGGGCAGTTGCCGGCCGCGGTTCAACGGTCCTGGCGGCCGAAGATGTGGCGGCCTGAAGCTGGCCGCAAGCTGTCGGCATCCGCCCGGCGTTCCATCCAGGCAGCGATCGGCCACGCGACAACGCAGATCAACGTCACGCCGGTGAGCATGATCAGCAGCCAGGTCTGTGCCGGCGTTATGTAGTCCCAGTTGCTGGAGATTGCCGGTGCAAACAGCGAAGGCTCGGTGCGTCCGCTCGCCGGATCCGGCACCGGGCTGGCGGAAAACAGGATCAGCACCCTGGCGACACCAGTGGCGATCAGGCCACCGAGCACCATCGAACGCAAAATGGACGAAAGCCGCTTCTTCATGCGGAATGTCCTACACCGCCGGCGTTGCAGACAGGTTAAGTTCGATCGAGGAGGCTGGCTGTGGGCCACTGGTGTTCAGCCGCTCGATCAGGCGCTTGGCAGAAGGCCGCCCCAGCCGGTTGCGGCTGGAACGGCCTTGATAGGAAGCTGTCTTCGACCTGATCAGGCCTTCGGAGCAACCGCCGGCTTGGCCTTCTTGACGACCTTCTTGGCGGCGACCTTCTTGTGCTTGACCTTCTTCACGACCTTCTTCGGAGTAGCCATGGCATCGGCAGCCGGAGCGGTGGTGGTGGTCGTAGCGGCAGCAGCCGGAGCGGCGGTCGTGGTCGTTGCGGCGTTGCCGAGAGCCGGCATCGCGAAAGCGAGAGCGACGGCGAGACCGGTGGCGGAGAGGATGGACTTCTTCATGGCTTCATTTCCTTTCTGTGCGGGTCGATTTGAGTGTCACTGAACTGGGTCGTTCGGTGTCACTCCAAGCAGCTTCAAAGCATTGGCGAGCATCCGGATGCCCTGCGCCTGTTTCTTGGCGGCGCAGTACCGGTTGCCCTTTCTCTGAAGTGCCTTTGCCGCGGTGACCTGCGTGGCCGTGGCGTGGGTTTCGAGGGCTTCATCGAATTGGTGGCTGAGATTGGCACACCGCTCGCTCCGGCTGAGCGTCACCTTTGCGTCCGATTGTCCGACAGAAGCGGAGGCGAGGCTGACGCCCAGCAACACACCCAGCAAACTGATCGGCAATCTTGGCATCGGTTTTTCCGTGAACCCGGAGACTTGCGTCGCGGCCAATGACCTGACCGCCACGACACCGTTATGCCGCCCTACTTTTTCAGGAGTTTTTCCCGATTGTAGAATTTTGTTTCTGGATTGTGTCTGGCCGGCCCGGCTGGTGCATATCGCCCAAAAGCGGTTCCGGTTTTGGGCTTTGACGCGGCCATTGCATTCGGTGTGGAGAAGGCGGAATTCGTTCTTCCTTGAAATGCAAGGCACTGGCCAACATATGGCCCGAATTCTATCGTGTGGCTCACCGGCCAAGAATGACTTGGCCGGCAACCGGGACAGGCACCTGTGAAATCCGATGCGCACATACTGATCGTCGACGACGACAAGGGCATCCGTGACCTGCTTCAGGAATTCTTCCAGAAGCGGGGCCTGCACACCTCGGTCGCGGCCGACGGAATCGAGATGGAAACGATCCTGCGCCGCGCGCAGGTGGACCTCATCGTGCTTGACGTGATGCTGCCCGGCAAGAGCGGGCTGGAACTGTGCCGCGACCTGCGCGCCCAGTATTCGACGCCGATCATCATGCTGACCGCCGTCACCGAGACCACAGACCGCGTGGTCGGGCTGGAGATGGGCGCCGACGACTATGTGCCCAAACCCTTCGACCCGCGCGAACTCCTGGCCCGCATCCGCGCCGTGCTGCGGCGCAACGGTGCCGCCGCCGAACCCAAGCGCCCCACATCCAAGCAGATCTACCGCTTCGCCGGCTGGACGATGGACTGTTCGCGGCGCCGGCTGACCGCGCCCGACGATGTCAGGGTCGAACTGACGATGGCCGAGTTCAACCTGCTGCAGACCTTCGTCAAGAGCGCCCAGCGCGTGCTGACCCGCGACCAGCTCATCGAGCTTTCCGGCGGCGACAGCGACTATTCCTTCGACCGCAGCATCGACATCCTGGTCAGCCGGCTGCGGCGCAAGATGGAAGACGACCCCAAGACGCCGAAACTGATCCTCACGGTGCGCAGCGGCGGCTACCAGTTCCTGCCCGAGACGATCTCCGAATGAGACGTTTCCTGCCGCAGACCTTGCCTGTCTGGGTGCTGCTGATCGTCATCGCCGGCCTGCTGATCAGCCAGGTCGCGACCCTCTACATCGTGTCGCGCGACCGTGCCGCGGCCAACGACGTGGTCGACCTCTACCGCCTCAACGACCGCGCCTTCTCGCTGGTGCAGCTGATGCATGACGCCACGCCGGAGGAGCGCAAGGCGACCGCGACCGGCCTGTTCAATTCGACTTATGCGCTGACCGTCTCGGACACGCCCGCGGTCACCTCCTCGATTGCCGGCGACGACGAACTGGCCGAGCTCGAGGACATCCTCGTCGGCCGGCTGTCGAAATTCGGCATCACCGACGCGCGCGTTCGGCGCGACCCGGCGACGCGCGAGGCCGACGACGCCGGCGGCACCCAGCCGGGGCCTGATATCGGCCAGGTTGAGCGCGACCTGCTGGTGCTGGCCGCCAATTTCGCCCAGAGCGACAAGCTGACGGCATCGCTGCGCTTCGCCGACGGCCAATGGCTGAACTTCACCGAGCCGATCACACCCATCGGCCCGATCCTGAGCGTCGACAGCCTGCCGCTCTATTCGCTGATCGCCGGACTGGTGGTCATCATGTCGATCTGGTCGCTGCGCCGGCTGACGGCGCCCTACCGGATGATGGAAACCGCCGTGAACAGGATCGGCAAGGACCTGAAGAGCCCACCCATCGCCGAATCGGGCAGCCGCGAGGTCCAGGCCGCCGCCAGGGCGATCAACGCCATGCAGGCCAGGCTGCGCGAATATGTCGAGGACCGCGAACATCTGGCCGCCGCACTCGCGCATGACCTGCGCACGCCGATGACGCGGATGCGGCTGCGCCTGGAGCTGTTGCGCAAATCGGCGGTGCGCGAGGCGCTGGCGCACGATCTCGCCGACGTCGAGAGCATCGCCAGTTCAGTGATCGACTTCGCCACCTTCGAGGTGACCGAGGAGAAGAGCGAACGCATCGACTTCTGGTCGCTCGTGGAATCGATCGCCGATGCCTACCCGGACGTCTCCTTCGACAATGACGATACTCGCTCACGCGGCTTGATCTGCATGGCGCGGCCGGTTGCGCTGAAGCGCTGCGTCACCAATCTGGTGCAGAACGCCGTAACCTACGGCAAGAAGGCGCATCTGAGCCTGCACCGCTCCGACCGCACGATCACGCTTGCCATCCGTGACGAAGGACCGGGCATACCGCAGGCCCAGATTGATGCCGTGTTCGGTTCTTTCGTGCGCCTCGAACAATCCCGCAACCGCCAGACCGGCGGCCTCGGTCTCGGCCTCACCATCGCCCGCAACATCGCCCGCGCCGCCGGCGGCGAGGTCCGCCTGTCCAACCATCCTGCCGGCGGCCTGCTGACGGAGCTGCGCCTGCCGCTGGCGGCCTGACGCGGGTCGTCCAAATGCCGACCTCGCAAGAGGCGCAGGGACCAGGGATGGTCCCGCTTGCCGATTCTCAACGGATGACGGCGATTTTCCATGCCAGCAGGGCGATTATTGCCATCACGCTGGACAACGTTGCCCAACCGTGCCGCCCGAATGCATGCAGGACAAGAACCGCCAACGCGGCACTGACTGCCGCGAACGCCCCTTCGACATAAAAGAGCTGGTTTGCACTCAGCGGCGCACCGGTTGCCCCGCCGATCCTGAAGAATTCCAGGATCGATCGCATCGCGATCACAAGCAGCAAGCCGAGCGCCGTTTGAGCGACCCGCGGTTTAGAAAACCAATTCCGAATCCGCTTCAAAGCGCCCTGTCCCTGCAAGACCGCGCTCAACTAACGCCGCAGCACCGCGCTCAGCACATCCCTGATGCCGATGGCGCCGACGAAGCGGGACTGGTCGTCGAACAGCGCTACGGGTGCTGTCTGCGAGCGGTGCATGGCAAGCATCACCGTTTTCAGCGATGTGCCGGGATTGGCCCAGAACACTTGCGCTGCTTCCTCCGACTGGGCTTCGACATCGGCGCAGGACATCCACACCGCCGGCTTGCCGTCGCGTTCGGCCGCCGCCACCAGCCCGTGGTCGTCGATCTTGAAGCGCGTCGTCTTGCGCCGGTCGAGCCACACCCAGCCATTGTCGCCATGCTCCAGGTCGCGGCGGTCGCGCATCACGTTCCAGGCGGTCAGCACCGACAGCGGGTTCACATTGGCGATGAAGTCGCGGACATAGTCGTTGGCGGGGCGCAGCACGATGTCTTCGGGCGCGCCGGTCTGGACGATGCGGCCGCCTTCCATGATGGTGATATGGCTGCCGATCTTCAGCGCCTCCTCCAGATCGTGGCTGACGAAGATGATGGTCTTCTTCAGCTCGGCCTGCAGCTGCAGCAACTCGTCCTGCAGCTTGGTGCGGATCAGCGGGTCGAGCGCCGAGAACGGCTCGTCCATCAACAGGATCGGCGCTTCGGTGGCGAAGGCGCGCGCCAGGCCGACGCGTTGCTGCATGCCGCCCGACAGCTCGTGGGCGTATTTGTTCGACCACTGGTCGAGATTGACAAGCTTGAGCTGCCTGTGCACGCGCTCCTTGCGTTCGGCGTCCGGCACGCCGGCGAGTTCGAGGCCGAGCCCGACATTTTCCTCCACCGTGCGCCACGGCAACAGGCCGAACTGCTGGAACACCATCGCCACCTGCTTCTGGCGCAGGCGCCGCAATGTGGCCTGGTCGCACGTGACGACATCGACGATTTTGTCGCCGTCCTTGACCAGAACCTGGCCGCGCGACACCACGTTGAGCCGGTTGACGGCCCTGAGCAGCGTCGACTTGCCGGAGCCCGACAGGCCCATCAGCACCGAAATCTCGCCTTCGTGCACGGTGAGGCTGGCGTCGGCGCAGCCCAGCACATTGCCGGTCTTCTCGAGGATTTCGGCGCGTGTCGCGCCCTTGTCGATCATCGCCAGCGAGCCGGCCTGATCGGCGCCGAAGACGATGTCGACGTTCTTGAAATCGACGGCGACGGTCATTTCTTGCCTCCAACGCCAATACGGGTCATCCGGTCGAGCACGATTGCAAGCACGACGATGGCTAGACCGGCCTCAAGCCCGAGATCGATGCGGCGCGAGCCGAGTGCGCGGTTGATTTCCGTGCCGAGGCCGCCGGCGCCGATCAGTGCGGCGAACACCACCATCGACAGCGACAGCATGATCGACTGGGTCAGCCCTGCCATGATGGTGGGCAATGCCGAGGGCAGTTCCACCTTCCACAAAAGCTGGCTCTTGGTGGCGCCGAACGCCTCGCCGGCTTCGATGATCGACTTCGGCACCGAGACGACGCCGAGATGGGTGAGCCTGACCGCGGTCGGGATGACGAAGATGATGGTGACGATGAGGCCGGGCGCATTGCCGAGGCCGAACAGCGTCAGCACCGGGATAAGGTACACGAAGGTCGGCAGCGTCTGCATCAGGTCGAGCACCGGCAGCATGATGCGGTAGACCTTGGGCTTGTGCGCCGCCCAGATGCCGAGCGGCACGCCGATGGCCATCGCCATGGCGGCGGCCGCCACGACCAGCACCAATGTCTGCACCGTCTGCTTCCAAAGGTTCTGGTTGATGATGAAGATCAGGCCGAGGAATACGCCGATGGCGAGTGGTCGAGACCGCTGCAGCAGCCAGGCGACGACAGCGATGACCAGCGCCAGCAGCACCGGCGGCACCATCAGCAGGATGCCGACCAGCCCGTCGAGCAGNGGCGACGACAGCGATGACCAGCGCCAGCAGCACCGGCGGCACCATCAGCAGGATGCCGACCAGCCCGTCGAGCAGGAAATTCAGCCCATTCGAAAAGGCCCTGAACACGGTGTCGAAATTGTCTGTGAGGAAACCGAAGAACGCCTTTCCCCAGGCGCCGATCGGAATCTTGTGATCGACCATGAATTTCGAAATCGGATCCATATCGCCCCTCTCAGACGCGAAGCCGCCCTGCCCTCGGCCTCAGCTCTCGCAACGTCATCTTGTCACAGCATATGAAAAAGGGCAGCCTTTTCCAGTGGCTGCCCCCTTCTTTCGATTACGCCGAAAAAAAGCCGGCTCAGCCTCCGAGCGCGGTCTTGATCGCGGCCGCGGCGTCGCCGCCGTCGAAGGTGGTCACGCCGGCGATCCACGGCTTGACGGCATCCGGATTCTTCTTCAGCCAGTCGGTCGCAACCGTGTTGGCGTCGCCGCCTTTCAGGATGGCGTCCATCATCTGGCCTTCCATATCCAGGTTGAACTTCAGATTGGCGATGAACTTGCCGGCATTCGGGCATTCGGTGGTGTAGCCCTTGCGCGCGACGGTGTAGACGGTGGCGGCGCCGAAACCGCTGTCGCCCATGCCGTCGAGATAGGTGATCTTCATGGCGCCCATCACCGGATGCGGCGTCCAGCCGAGGAAGGCGATCCACTCGTTGTTCTTCATCGACTGCTCGGCCTGCGTCAGCATGCCGGCCTCCGACGACTCGACCAGTTCGAAGCCCTCGAGATTGTCCTTCGGGTTCTTGATCATGTCGAGGATGATGCGGTTGCCGTCATTGCCGGCCTCGATGCCATAAATCTTGCCGTTGAACTTGTCCTTGAACTTGCCGATGTCGGTCAGCGACTTCACGCCGGCGTCCGCCACATAGGTCGGCACGACGATGCCGTAGCCGGCGCCGGTCAGGTTGGTGCTGATCGTCTCGACCGAACCGTCGGCGGTGTAGTCCTTGATGTCGTTGGTCATCGACGGCATCCAATTGCCGAGGAAGACATCGAGATCCTTGTTCTTCAGCGACGCCATGGTCACCGGCACCGACAGCTGGATCGTTTGCGGCTCGTAGCCGAGCGCGGTGAGCAGCACCGAGGCGACGCCGGTCGTCGCCTGGATGTCGGTCCAGCCGACATCGGAGAGACGCACGGCCTTGCAGCTTTCCGGATCGCCGGCAAAGGCAGCACTCGTGGACAGGAAAGCCGCCAGGCCGAGGCCGGCGACGAAGGAATTCATACGCGACATAGACAGTCTCCCATTGTGATTCTTTGGCGAAGCGTAGTTACGGTTTCTCTGCCCGCCTTGTTTCGCCAGCCAAACACCATTCTGTTGTGGTTTCAAGCGGTAAGGCAATCACGATCAACGGCGCGGACTGGCCCATCAGCGACACGGTTGACGCTTTTGTTACGCGAGGCGGCTTTTTCAGGGGAATGCGGCGACAGCCCCTCCCCGCGCCGAGCCAAGTCGGCTTAAGGTCTGTTTAGATTCAGGTCAGGCCGCGCCGAAAATGGTGGGTTCCGAGAACCGAAGCGGAGCGTACTTTTCGTACGTGAGCATCGGAAGCGCAGGGAGCCGCCATTTGCAGGCCGGCCTCACCTGAATATCAACAGACCTTACAGGGCAATATGGCCAAGCTTTACTTCCACTACGCGACGATGAATGCCGGCAAGACGACGATGCTGCTGCAGGCGTCGTATAACTATCGCGAGCGCGGCATGACGACGATGCTGTTCGTCGCCGGCCACTACCGCAAGGGCGACAGCGGCCTGATCTCGTCGCGCATCGGGCTGGAGACCGAGGCCGAGATGTTCCGCGACGGCGACGATCTGTTCGCCCGCGTCGCCGAGCATCATCATCGCAGCGCCGTGCATTGCGTCTTCGTCGACGAGGCGCAGTTCCTGGAGGAGGAGCAGGTCTGGCAGCTCGCCCGCATCGCCGACCGGTTGAACATCCCCGTCATGTGCTATGGCCTGCGCACCGATTTCCAGGGCAAGCTGTTTTCCGGCTCGCGCGCGCTGCTGGCCATCGCCGACGATCTGCGCGAAGTCCGCACCATCTGCCGCTGCGGCCGCAAGGCAACGATGGTCGTGCGTCTCGGCCCCGACGGCAAGGTCGCCCGGCAAGGCGAACAGGTGGCGATCGGCAAGGACGTCTACGTCTCGCTCTGCCGCCGCCACTGGGAGGAAGAGATGGGCCGCGCCGTGCCCGACGATTTCATCGGCTTCGCGAGGAACTGACCGGGATGGCAACCTCGCCCCGGCCTTGTGCAACCGGATCGGGCATCCATCCCCGCCACGATGCAGCGTTTGTTAAGGCGTCGGCCCTATAAGCCGTCAGCCGGAACCAACTGGAGGTCAGCCATGCTTCGAGCCGTTTCGTCAGCCAGCATCCTTCTGTTGGCCACCTCCATTGCCGCTCACGCCGGCGGTGATCCGGTGCAGGGCAAGCACGTCTTCAACCGCTGCATCGCCTGCCATGAAGCAGCCACCGACCGCGACAAGGTCGGCCCGCATCTGATGGGTGTCGTCGGCCGCACTGCGGGCAGCGCCGAAAGCTTCCTTGACCACTATTCGGAAGCCATGAAAAACGCCGGCGCCGCTGGTCTCGTCTGGGACGAGGCAAACCTTGCCGGATACCTTAAGGCTCCCAGGCTGAAGGTGCCCGGCAACAAGATGGCTTTCGGTGGCCTCAGCAGCGACGACGACATCGCCAACGTCATCGCCTATCTGAAGGCCGATCCCAAGCCCTGAGCAGCATGATGGCGCCGGCTGACGCATGGAGCGGCTGCTGCAACTGGTCAGTTGTTGTCCGGCTTCAGGACCATCCTAATCGATGGAGACTGACTGCTTTGCCGGCGTGGAAGTTCAAAATCAGCTGAACTATGCTCGGCTCACCAGCTAATCACGCCATGACCACCGTTCCATTGCCTTTCAAGGGTCCGGCCTGATATTTTGTTTTCGCACCGTCCCTGTCTTCACGTCTTTCAATCCCCTGATACCCCACATATATTCGCCGCTGTTCGCAACCAGCGACCTGATGCCGAAGCGGGAGGCCCCTATGGCGACATTGCAGAATTTCGATGCCGAAATTGCCAAGACCAAGCAGGTCGTCCAGGACATGCGCACCAAGATCGAGCAGTCCGGCACCGTGCTCGACACGCTTGCCACCGCCGACAAGAAGATCGGCGACGCCAATTTCGACATCGAGAACGCCCGCATCGAGGATGTGCTGAAGCAGCAGAAGGTGATGGAAGGCAACATCGCCGACCTGATCATCGGCCTGGAGGACGCCACCAACGTCTTCGGCGCCGAGTTCGAAAGCATGAAGAACTACACCGGCTGGGAAAACTTCATCGGCATCTTCTCCAGCCAGAGCAAGCAACGCATGCGCACCGACCGTGTCCGCAACATGTCGCTGGCCGGCAATCTGCAGGAACTGCTGGCCAAGTCCGACACCATCGTCGGCATCCTGAAGGCGCAGAAGGAGGTCCTCGACCAGCGCTACAAGACTTCGGAGACAAGCCTGTCGCAGGTGATCGAGCGCCGCAAGACCACCATGTCCAACCTCGAAACCGTGCAGAAGCGCATCGAGGAACTCAACCCGATGCTGCTCGACATCGAGAACAAGATCGCCGCCTCGACCAGCCAGAAGGACCGCACGCAGCTCGAAGGCGAGCGCTCCAAGCTCGCCACCGAATACAACGAGAAGCAGGCCAAGGAGCAGGAACTGCTGGCCGAGAGCCAGACGCTGGAGCGCTACACCTCGATGTTCCAGACCTTCGTGGATTCGCTCAACAACCAGATCGCGGCGCAGTCGACGCTGATCAACAAGCTGACCATCGATACCGAGCAGCGCATCGTGCTCTACAAGGCGCTGGAAGATTCGCTGAAGACCGCCGCCCAGCAGGACGTCGCCCACAAGATCAACACGCTGGGCAGCCAGGTCGACAACACCGCCGAGGAAACCATGGCCGGCATCGGTGCCGCCTCGCAAAAGCACATCGGCGACTTGCTCGAAATGCACGAGAAGAACATGGTCGCCAGCGCCGACATCCAGCGCCGCAAGAAGCTGGCCGACGACGCCTTCGCCCGCCGCTTCGACGAGGTGCTGAAGAAGCACAATTCGGCCGACTACGTACAGTCTTAATTGCTGCACTCGCCAGTGTCGCGTTCCGACTTGAGGCCAGTAGCATGACCCCCGAAAACGACGCGGCGGCGCGGTATTTCTCGGCAATCACAGCCGCGCTCAGCGGCTTGGAAGTGTTCATGCGCGACGACCGCTCGCCGCTCTACCGGCACGGCATCGTCGCCAAGATCGTCGCCGAATACATCGCCCGGCTCGACAAATCCTTCTCCTGCTGGCGCAACCGGCTGGGCTTCGTGGACACGTTCCGGATTTCGCGCGCCGAAAGCGGCTTTCCAGTGTTCCAGAACCTGCTCGAACTGGAAAATGACCGCCGCCAGGCGGACAGCCGGCTCGCCAACATCCCGCTGGCCGGCGAATTGCGCGAGGAGATGGCCGATTTCATCCTGCGCCACAAGGAATTCCCCGAGGCGCTGCAGAAGTCGATGGCCGAGCGGCTGTATCTCGAGGACGTCAACAGCGAGCAGACCTTCGGGCCCTTCACCCTGGCGCAGACCGCCAAGGTCTCGGTCAACCCGAAGACGGCGCGGCCCTACTATCTCGTCCATTGGGCGACATTCGACGGCAGCGCCAACCTGCCCCTGGTTTACATGGTGACGGTGGAAGATTCCTCGGAAACCATGATCAGCCAACTCGTCGACAGGAACGGCAAGCTCAACGAGAAGGTCGACATTCCGCTGCCGGTCGACGGTCTGCTCAATCCGGAGCTCGCCCACCGTTTCGACGATTTCACCGAGAAGAATTCCGCCTACACCCTGTCGCCGGCGACGATCGCCGTCAACCTCGACAAGGATTTCGAGCCGCTGCACCCCAAGCAATTGCGCCGCGTCGTGCTCGGCCCCTTCTATTCGGCTGGTATCACCGACAACAATTCGACGGTGACCGAGGTGCTGGCCAAGGTGCGCAAGCCGGAGAATGCCTGGCTTTTGACCTGGACCATCCAGGAAGTCTATTCCAAGGCCGAGAAACCCGGCCGCAGGGGGCTGTTTTCAAGCGAGAAGACGACCCAGGAATTCTTCATCAACACCGACGATCTGGAAGCCGCGCGCCAGGGCGTGTCGAGCTACGAGAACCACGCGCTGATTCCGCACGAAGCCTACCAGGCGCTCTACGCCGCCGGCGAGGCGCAGAAGATCTTTTCCGGCTACAAGGTCCACATCCTGTCCAACGGACAGGTCATCTCGGACGTCTGAGCGTCACACCACGGAGCAACCTTCATGGATACCGGCCTGACCACCATCCCGGAAGCGGCTGTCGAGAAGCACCGCGCCACCGCGCAGAGCTTCATCACCCGCATCGTCGTGCTGGAGGATCCCTCGCGAGAATCCGGCACGGCGCTGGCCGGCACCAACCGCCGCTTCGTCTCCACCGTATCGGTGGGTTCTGTGCGCCGCACGCGCGAGGTCGAGCTGTCGAAGACAGTCGGCGCCGTCCATCCCGACGACCAGTTGCTCACCATCCCGCAGCACACGCTTCTGTTTCGCGCCCGGCGCGGCACGGCCATTGCCCTGGCCATATCCGATGTTTTCGCCGAAGGCTCCGACCTCGAAAGCCTGCAGGCGAAGAACACCCGCGCCCCGCTGGAGGGCGACGAGGCATCGGCCTTCAAGAAGCTGCTGTCGGCCTCCGCCTATATCTCCGCCTTCAGCCTGGCATCCTATCTGTTCCAGCTGATCGACAGCGACGGCGAGGCGCCCAACGACATCCCCGAGCCGGATTTCCTGTTCGATACGCCGCAGGACGCGGTGAAGTCGATCCTGGCCGGCCTCGACAAGGCGATATCAGGCGCGTCCGACGACGCCGACCTGATGACGCGCGCGCGCGCTTTCGCCCGTGTCGCCATCGATGGGCTCCTGGCGCGAAAAGGCCGCTTCGACGGCATCGGCCCGTTCGAGAACGCCCATATCCGCATCGACGCCGACGATTTCACCCTCGACGGCTTCGACGTTGCACCCGGCAAGCGTTCGAAGCCGCTGGTGATGACCTTCAAGACGCCCGAAGAGGTCGTCGGCAACCACATCGCCAAATACCAGTCGGTCAAGCTCGCCAAGATGCTGATGGCCTATGATTTCGAGCGCGAGTTGAACCCGTTCGTCGAACTCGGCGGTTTCCTGTTCACCTTCATCGGCGACGGCGCGCCCGGCACCGGCAAGACGACGCTGATCCAGATGATCGCCGGTCTCGTCAACGGCTACTGCCAGGTCGCGGGCTATCCCTTCGCCTACGAGAATTTCGGCGTCGACCAGATCTCGTCCTATCAGGGCAAATCGGGCCAGAACTGCCGTCAGTTCATCAACAATGTGCTGAACCCGCGCGTCATCGGCTTCGGCACCATCGACGACATCGACCAAGTGGCCGCCAAACGCTCCGACGACCGCGCCTCCGCCGGCCAGCAGGAGATCACCGGCGTCTTGATGGACGCCTTCGCCGGTGCCGCCACCGTGGTGCGCGGCAACTGCTCGTTCGGCATGTTCTCCAACTATCCCGAAAATGTCGACGATGCGCTGCGCCAGCGCGCCGGCGCCCGCTGGCTGGTCGACGGCCCGCAGAGCCGCGACGATTACATCGACATCTTCGTGCTGCTCGCCGGCAAGAACCACGAGATCCCGCTCGGTGACCACGAACTCTACGCCGCGCAGGAAATCCAGCGCGCCGTGACCGAGGCCTATGAGGAGCACGAGAAGCCGCAGGAAGACGGCCTGATGAAGGTCTACGAGCGCTACATGAAGGAAAATGGCGCACCCAAGACCATGGCGGACATCGGCACCTACCTGCACCTGATCAAGGATGCCGAGCCGCGCTTCACCGGCCGCGCCATNCATCAAGAACGTCACCGACGCCATCAAGATGCGCGCCATGGACATCGAGCTTCCCGACGACTGGTTCGAGAAGCCGGAAGCCTTCATGCACAAGGCCTACGACGACAAGAAAGCCATGATCGAGGAACTGCGCGGGCCGTTCTCGATGGACATGGTCATGCAGGAGATCAACCGCTACGCCGACTCGGAATTCCGCTATTCCGACAAGTCCGACGACGCTGCCGTGGAGAAGCTGCTGCGCGACGCAAGACTGCGCGAGAGGGCAGCGCGCGAGATGGAGGAGATGAAGAAGAAGGGCAATTGGTGATCTTTTCCTTCTCCCCGTNCGCGAGAGGGCAGCGCGCGAGATGGAGGAGATGAAGAAGAAGGGCAATTGGTGATCTTTTCCTTCTCCCCGTTTACGGGGAGAAGGTGCCCGAAGGGCGGATGAGGGGCAGCGCCATGCGTGGAAGAAATGAGCCAAAAGTTGTGAGAGCCCGCGAACTGCGGAAGGTTGAAAACGATGCCGAGGAACGTCTGTGGCACGAATTGCGTGGGCGGCGACTGAATGGCCACAAATTTGTTCGTCAACTGCCAATTGGCCCATATTTCGCGGACTTCGCCTGCCGCGAGGCCAACCTGGTTGTGGAAGTCGATGGCAGTCAGCATGCCAGTCGATCCGGTGATCGATACAGGGACGAGACCATGAACAGGAACGGCTGGTCAGTGTTGAGGGTATGGCACGCGGATGTCCTGACGGGCCGCAAGAGCGTCCTGGATACGATTGTTGCAGCATTGGATGGGCGGCTGGATCGCAAGATGATCGGTGTCGATGCGAAATTTCTGCCGGCTGCGGCGTTGGAGCAAGAATAATGACCGTGTGCGCCGCCCCTCATCCGCCCTTCGGGCACCTTCTCCCCGTGAACGGGGAGAAGGAAAAATGACCGCCAAAAAACCCGACCTTCTGCGCGACAACGAACTCATCTATGGCCGGCTGCTCACTGTCGACGAGCCGCATCTCATCCAGCGCTACAACAAGGCGCTGGCCGCGTTCGGCCTCAAGCCGACAAAGCTTTCGAGCTTTCAGATCGACCGCACCGGTTTCTCGCCCGAGATCGCCGATGAATGCGGCGACCCTGACTATCTCGATCCCAACGAGGTCAACCGCCGCTTCATCATCCTGACGCCGTCGCAGATCGACCTGCCGGTGGTGCACACCGCCTTCTCCAACACCTCGCAGCTGATGTTCGAGTTCATGTCCAAGAACCAGCGCGCCATCGATGCGCTGACCATCAAGGACGTCATCTACGGCGAGATCGAGGACACTGTTCCCAAGGTCAACGACATCGAGGACCTGCTGTCGATCAGCCAGATCGAGTTCAAGGTGCTTTCGGCCGAGGACGTGCTGGGCAAGGCGGCCGAACTCGGCAAGCTCGTCGACAGGCTGAAGCAGGAGCCGGATGCCTGGCGCGACAACGCCATGCTGAACCGCATGGTGGAGCTGGCGAAGATCTGCGGCGACATCCGCGAGAACGCTCTGGTGCCCGACCAGGTGATCTTCCGCCACAATGCCTACTGGACCAGCCATTTCGGCGGGCTCTACGTGTTCGTCGACCCCGACATGACGACGGTGATCAGCGACCCGGCCGCCCCCGGCTTCCGACGCTCGCGGCCCTGGCAGGTCAGCTATCTCTCGATCAACGACGCCGACAAGGTGTTCAAGTTCCTGGCCAGCACCGGCCGCATCGAACTGCCGCGCGCCTCATGGATCGAGTCGTCCGGCTATCTCGAGCACCGGGCCGAGATGGTGGTGCGTGCACTGATCCGCGACGCCGAACCCGACCGCAACCTGACCGACGTCGACAAGGTCTGGCTGCAGACCTGGATCCAGAGCCATGCCGACCTGATCGCCAAGGACGGCAATTTTCCCTTCCTCAATGCCGCCAAGCGCGAAATCACCCAGCTTGGCCAACTCAAGATCGACGACGTGTTTCCCCAGCAGCGCTTCCTGGTGACCCGTGCCAAGCCGGACCACCCCGACGCATGGCTGACCAACCGGCTGATCTCGGATTTCGTACCGTCGGACTTCGTCTCGCGCTACATCTTCAACAAACAGGGCTTCTACAGGGACTATGACGGCTTCAGCGACGCCTGGCGATCGCATGTTGTGGACGTTCTGAAAACCACATATTTGAAGGACAAGGTGGCGTTTCGCACGCGCCTCTACGGTCTGACCGACTAGAATGAAATGACCCGTCATTTCGTTCTAACTTGTTGTTTGGTGCATGTTATTTAAAAAAGTCCGCAATTTTCTGACATCATGCTTTGAGGGGGTGACATAAGCCATGCTTGATCCGATCGTGAATTTCTTCACCCGCATTTTCCAGTGGATCGGCCGCGGCATCGGCCTCGTCATCGGCGTGATCTTGTGGCCTTTCCTGTGGGCCGGGCGCTGGTATACGCAGCGCGGCTGGATCCTCAAGGCGGTGGTCGGCCTGGCTTTGCTGGTGCTGGTCGGCCTCTACGCCAATTTCTTCTACGCCACCCAATGGTGGAGCAATTTCAACCCGACCTATCCCGACTCTTACACTTTCGAGAAGCGCAATGTCTCCGCCGGCGAGCAGGTCGCCGCCGGCAGCGGCACCGACACGGCCAAGACTTGCGGCAATTCCGGCATTGCCCAGGTGGCGGCGGATCTGATCGACTTCAACGTCAATCAGAACGCCTGGGTCTCGTCGATGATCCTTTACAAGTTCGGCCTGTTCGGCATCGACTGGGACGACACGCCCTGGATGGACAACAAGGCTTCGTTCCAGCGCGGCATCAACCAGGCGGTGCGGCGCACCGCGACCGAGCTTGCCGACAATCTTGGCCGTGTGCGCACCACCTCGCAGATCGATACCAATCTCCAGGATGCCCGCGGTCAGCTGCAGTATGACGAGTCCATCTGGTACATCAGCCGCAACGGCATGACCGCGACCACGCCCAGCATGTACCGCCGTGCGATGGCCAATCTGCGCTCCTTCAACGCTCGCCTCGCCACCTGCCAGGCGACCTTCGATGCCCGCGCCGACAATCTGAAGCAGTATATCGACCGCATTGCTTCGGACATCGGTTCAACCTCGGCCATCCTCAAGGAGCGTGCCGAAAACCACAACAATGGCTGGTTCGACACCCGCGCCGACGACCGCTACTGGTTCGCCTATGGCCAGCTCTATGCCTATTACGGGCTGATGAAAGGCGCTCAGGCCGATTTCGAGGATGTCCTCAAGGAAAAGCACCTGCAGAGCCTGTGGGACACGATGGATGCCCAGTTCGTCTCGGCTCTGAGGATCCAGCCCTTCATCATCGCCAATGGCCGCGAGGATGGCTGGCTGTTGCCGACACACCTGACGACGATGGGCTTCTACATCCTGCGCGTGCGCTCCAACATGGTCGAGATCAGCAATGTTCTGACCCAGTAGCGCTGAGCCGCAATGCATGTCGCCCAACAGTGGTCCCGGTTTTGGGGAGAACGACATGCATAAAGCAAAGGGCAAGCCGATGGCGGATTTGCGCCGTCGCCTCTGTCGCATTCGGTGCATTGTGCGGCTGTTTTGAGACGGCGGAAGCCTCCCTGCTCTGGCTTCTATACGGCGCGGCAAGCGGAGCCAGGAAGAACCGAGGACAGGTCGGCCGGCCGCAGAGGAATTTTCTCTAGAGGAAACATAGTTGCATGAAAGTTGACGCCACGGCAGCGAGAGGGTTAGAACATGCCCGCGCGCCCGGTTCCAACCTGTTTGCGATAGACATCAACCCCGTCCCCTCCATCGTCCAATCCAGAGGAAAGCCGTCATGGCCGAAGTGAAGTCCGACATCGAGATCGCGCGCGGCGCCAGGAAAAAGCAGATCCAGGAGATCGGCCAGAAGATTGGCATCCCGACCGAACACCTGCTGCCCTACGGCCACGACAAGGCAAAGATATCAGCCGAATTCATCAAGTCGGTGAAAGGCAACAAGGACGGCAAGCTGATCCTGGTCACAGCCATCAACCCGACCCCGGCTGGCGAAGGCAAGACCACCACCACGGTCGGCCTCGGCGACGGCCTGAACCGCATCGGCAAGAAGGCGATCGTCTGCATCCGCGAGGCCTCGCTCGGCCCGAATTTCGGCGTCAAGGGTGGTGCCGCCGGCGGCGGTTACGCACAAGTCGTGCCGATGGAGGACATGAACCTTCACTTCACCGGCGACTTCCACGCCATCACCACCGCGCACAACCTTTTGTCGGCGCTGATCGACAACCACATCTACTGGGGCAATGAACTCGGCATCGACACCCGCCGCGTGGTGTGGCGCCGCGTCATGGATATGAACGACCGGGCGCTGCGCGAGATCATCTGCTCGCTCGGCGGCGTCGCCAACGGTTTCCCGCGCGAGGCCGGCTTCGACATCACCGTCGCCTCGGAAGTCATGGCGATCCTGTGCCTGTCGACCGACCTGAAGGACCTGGAAAAGCGCCTTGGCGACATCATCGTCGCCTATCGCCGCGACAAGTCGCCGGTCTATGCGCGCGATCTCAAGGCCGATGGCGCCATGGCCGTGCTCTTGAAGGATGCCATGCAGCCCAATCTGGTGCAGACGCTGGAGAACAATCCGGCCTTCGTGCATGGCGGCCCGTTCGCCAACATCGCGCATGGCTGCAACTCGGTCGTCGCCACCACCACGGCGCTGAAGCTCGCCGATTACGTCGTCACCGAAGCCGGCTTCGGCGCTGATCTCGGCGCCGAAAAATTCTTCGACATCAAGTGCCGCAAGGCGGGCCTCAAGCCGGCGGCCGCCGTCATCGTCGCCACCGTGCGCGCCATGAAGATGAATGGCGGCGTCAAGAAGGAAGATCTCGGCAAGGAAAACGTCGAGGCGGTGAAGAAGGGCTGCGCCAACCTTGGCCGCCACATCGAGAACATCCGCCAGTTCGGCGTGCCGGCGGTGGTTGCCATCAACCACTTCTATTCCGACACCGACGCCGAGATCCAGGCGATGAAGGACTATGTCGCCTCGATGGGCGAAGAAGCGATCCTGTGCAAGCACTGGGCCCACGGCTCGGCCGGCATCGAGGATCTCGCCAACAAGGTGGTGGCGCTGGCCGAATCCGGCGCCTCGCAGTTCGCGCCGCTCTATCCCGATGCCATGCCGCTGTTCGAGAAGATCAACACCATCGTCCAGCGCATCTATCGCGGCTCGGAAGCGATCGCCGACAAGTCGGTACGCGACCAGCTCAAGGCCTGGGAAGACGCCGGCTATGGCAACCTGCCGGTCTGCATGGCCAAGACCCAGTACTCGTTCTCGACCGACCCGAACCTGCGCGGCGCCCCGACCGGACACACCGTGCCGGTGCGCGAGGTCAGGCTTTCGGCCGGTGCCGGCTTCGTCGTCATCATCTGCGGCGAGGTCATGACCATGCCCGGTCTGCCCAAGGCGCCCTCTTCGGAGAAGATCTTCCTCAACGAGGCCGGCCAGATCGAAGGGCTGTTCTAGACATTATGAACACCAGACAAGAAAGGGCGCCGCAGCGATGCGGCGCCCGTTCTGTTTGCGGATCTTGCTACGCCGCGCTGCGCGCCAGCGCCCGCTGGTTGGAGGCGTAGATCGTATCGCGCTCCGGTAAGGCGCCGGTCTTCAGGCACTCCACCCACTCGGCAGTCTTGAGCACCGCCGCGAAGCGCGACTGCAGGATAACAGTCACCACGCGGTGAATCTCCTCCGCCGAGGCATAGCCGGCGCTGTTGGCATAAGGTAGCGAGCCGGTGGCGTCGGACAGGAATTCGACCGCAAAGCCCATATGCACGGCGTGGATGATGGTCGACAGATCGCAATTGTGCGTCATGTAGCCGACCACCGTGAGCGTATCGATGGCGTTGGCGCGCAGCCAATCCTCGAGGTCGGTGCCGGTGAAGGCGGAAGGCAGGTTCTTTTCGATATAGTGGTCGCGGCCGCGCATGGCGATCTCCGGATGCAGTTCGGCGCCATGGCTGCCCTTGGCGAAAACTGGCGATGTCTCGGGTGCCATCTGCTTGATGACCACTACCTTGACGCCGGCAGCAGTGGCCGCATCCATGGCCCGCGCCACGTTGACGACGCTGTCGCGGAACGGCGGATGCTGGATGGCGAGATTGCCGCCATCATAGTCGTTCTGGACGTCGATGACGATGAGAGCGCGGCGCGGTGCGGTTTTGACTGGGTCAGACATGGTGTTTTCCTTTCCGGCTTGAATGCGATGGGGCCGAAAATAGGGATATCGCCAAGCGACCAAAAGTGTCCCGATTGACATCATTCGAAAGAATTGGGACAATCCGCGATCACCTGCTGGAAGCCCCCCATGACCGACCCGATCATTGCCGTCCTAGCCTTCGACGGCATCAGCCCATTCCATCTCTCCGTGCCATGCCTGGTGTTCGGCGAGGACAGGACGGCGCTTGGGCTGCCGCGCTTCGAGTTCCGCATCTGCGCGGTCAAGGCCGGCCCGGTCCACACCGAAGCCGGACTGACGGTTGCCGCACCGCATGGGCTCGAAGGGCTCGACGGCGCCGATATCGTCATCATTCCAAGCTGGCATCATCTCGGCGAGCCGCCAGCGCCAGTGTTGATGGAGGCGATGCGCAGAGCGCACGAGCATGGCGCATTGATTGTCGGACTGTGTCTCGGAACCTTTGCCATTGCCGCGGCTGGACTGCTTTCAGGTCGCCGCGCCGCGACGCACTGGGCCTACTCCGAGCGGCTGCAGGAACTCCATCCAGACATCGCGGTCGATGCCACGGTGCTCTATGTCGACAATGGCGACGTCGTGACCTCGGCCGGTGTCGCGGCCGGCCTCGACTGCTGTCTCCACATCGTGCGCGCCCGCTTCGGCGCGGAAGCGGCACTGCGGCTCGCCCGCCAGATCGTCCTTTCCCCGCACCGGCAGGGCGGGCAGGCGCAATTCATCGAGCGCCCTGTGGCAAAAAGCGCTGACGCCGACCGCTTCACCCAGGCGCTTGACGCGGTTTGCGCCACGCTCGGCGAGGCACACAGCCTCGACGGCGTCGCCGAAGCCGCCGGCCTGACCCGGCGCACCTTCACCCGCCGTTTCCAGAAGTCGATCGGCACCAGTTTTGGCGATTGGCTGACCAGCCAGCGGATCGAGTTGGCGCAGCGGCTGCTGGAGGCGACGGAGAAATCGATGGACATCGTCGCCTTCGAAGCCGGCTTCGGCAGCGCCACCTCGTTGCGCCAGCATTTTGCCGCGAGACTGAGGACATCGCCGGCGCAATACCGGCGCGAGTTTTCCAGGCGAGGCGAGCAGGACGAGCGCGCGGCGTTGTCGCGTTGATCGCCTGCGGCGGCAGCCCCCCTCACCCCCGCTTGACCGCCCGCGCCGGATTGCCGACCACCGTGGTGTCGGCTGGCACGTCACGCGTCACCACCGCGCCGGCGCCGACAATGGCGCCCTCGCCAATGCTGACGCCGCCAAGGATCACCGCGCTGCCGCCGATCCAGGCATTTGCGCCGATCTCGACCGGCCTGGCGATCTCCAGTCCCGCCTGCCGTCCCGCCGCTTGCCTGTGGTGCTCGGCGCAGTAGATCTGGACATTGGGGCCGAGCAGCGTTCCCTTGCCGATGCGCACCGGCGCCGTGTCCAGGATGGTGCAGCCGGCGTTGAGAAAAACATTGTCGCCGAGAAAGATGTTGAAGCCGTAGGCGCAGTGGAACGGCGCCTCGATGCGGGAGCCAGTGCCAGCGGCGCCGAGCAGCGCCTTCAGGCTCGGCCCGAGATTGCCGCGCTGGCGGGGCGGCAGCGTATTATGCTCGAACACGGCGTCGCGCGCCGTGGCGCGCAGCGCCTCCAATTCGTCATCGAGGCAGGTGTACCATTGGCCGGCGGCCATCCTTGTGCGCTCGCTATCAGCCATGAAGGGTCTCCAGTCGACGTCATTGCAAAGCACAATCGCGGCCGGCAGAAAAGCGCCGACGCAAGTAGTGGCCAAATATCAGACCTATGGTAGCCTGCCTTCTGAGGGCTGTCCTGGCCCGGGGATCGAGGGGATCTACCATGCTTTACGTTCTCGCACTGTTGATCGGCGTCATTGCCGGCCTGCGCGCCATGACCGCGCCGGCCGCCGTCGCCTGGGGCGCGTGGCTCGGCTGGCTGCCGGTTGCCGGCACCTGGGCGAGCTTCATGAGCCACTGGGCCGCCGTCGGCATCTTCACCATCCTGGCCATCGTCGAGTTGGTCACCGACCAGCTGCCGTCGACGCCCAGCCGCAAGGTGCCGCAGCAGTTCGGCGCCCGCATCGTCATGGGCGCCTTCACTGGCGCGGTGATCGGCGCAACTGGCGGCGCCACCATCGGCGGCCTGATCGCCGGGGCCATCGGCGCGGTTATCGGCACGCTGGGCGGCGCCGAGGCGCGCGGCCGGCTCGCGGCGGCTTTCGGCAAGGATCCGCCCGCCGCCTTCATCGAGGACGCGGTGGCGATTATCGGCGGCCTGCTAATCGTGGCGGCGGTGGCATGACGGCCAAGACTTTCGACGCCATCATCATCGGCGCCGGCCAGGCGGGGCCGCCATTGGCGGGCCGGCTGNGGGCCGGCTGACGGATGCCGGCATGAGCGTGGCGCTGATCGAGCGCAAGCTGGTCGGCGGCACCTGCGTCAACACCGGCTGCATGCCGACCAAGACCATGGTCGCCAGCGCCTATGCCGCGCATCTCGCCAGGCGCGCCGCCGATTATGGGGTGACGCTCTCGGGACCCGTCGGGGTCGACTATGACAAGATCAAGGCGCGCAAGGACAAGGTCACGAACGACGCCCGCGGCAATTTGGAAACCTGGATTGCCGGCATGAAGGGCTGCACCCTCTATCGCGGCCACGCACGCTTCGAGACCGCCAACACAGTGCGCGTCGGCGACGAGCTGCTGACCGCCGAAAAGATCTTCCTCAACACCGGCGGCCGCGCTTCGGTGCCCGACCTGCCCGGCGTCCATGATATCGACTACCTGACCAATTCCACGATGATGTATCTCGACGTGCTGCCACGCCACCTGATCGTTGTCGGCGGCAGCTACATCTCGCTCGAATTCGCGCAGATGTTCCGCCGCTTCGGCTCGGAAGTCACCGTCATCGAAAAAAGCCCGCGCCTGACCGGCCGCGAGGACGAGGACGTCTCCGCAGCCATCCTGTCGATTCTCGAAAATGAAGACATCGCGGTTCATCTCGGCGCCGACGACATCGGCTTTGCCAGGCAGGGCGACGACATTGCCGTGACCTTCTCCGCCGGCAAACCACCGGCTGTCGGCTCCCACGTGCTGCTGGCGCTCGGCCGCAACCCCAATACCGATGACCTCGGTCTCGACAAGGCCGGCGTGGAAGTCGACAAACGCGGCTTCGTCGCCGTCGACGACCAGTTGCGCACCAGCGTGCCGGGCATCTGGGCGATGGGCGACTGCAACGGCAAGGGCGCCTTCACCCACACCTCCTACAACGATTATGAGATCGTCGCCGCCAACCTGCTCGACAACGATCCGCGCAAGGTCAGCGACCGCATCGAGGCCTACGCGCTCTACATCGACCCGCCGCTCGGCCGCTGCGGCATGACGGAGGCCGCGGTCAGGAAATCCGGGCGCCGGGCGCTGGTCGGCCAACGGCCGATGACGCGCGTCGGACGCGCCGTCGAAAAGGGCGAAACGCAAGGCTTCATGAAGATCCTTGTTGATGCCGACACCAGGGAAATCCTCGGCTGTTCGGTGCTCGGTCCTGGCGGCGACGAGGCGGTGCATTGCGTGCTCGACCTGATGTACGCCAAGGCGCCCGTCGACACGCTGGCGCGCGCCATGCACATCCATCCGACCGTCTCGGAACTGCTTCCCACCATCGCGCAGGAGCTGAAGCCGCTGGCCTGAAACCCTATGCGGCTTCCGGTCCGATGCCTCGGCAGCCCGTTGCGGATCTGCTCCATCCTTTCTGCATTGCTGCATTGCAGCGATGTATGTTGCGCCCGGCATGGATCCTCGCGCAGTCTAAAATTGAACCGATTCAGTCTGGACGCCCCATGCCTTTGCCGATCCTTGCGCTTGCCATTGCGTCCTTCTGCATCGGCACCACNAATTCGTCATCATGGGCCTGCTGCCGGAGGTCGCCGCCGACCTCGGCGTGACGATCCCCGCCGCCGGCCTGCTGGTCACCGGCTATGCTCTGGGCGTCGTTTTCGGCGCGCCGATCGTCGCCATGGCCACGGCGCATCTGCCACGCAAGCCGGTGCTGGTCGGGCTGGCCGCCCTGTTCGTCGTCGGCAATCTGTTCTGCGCCATCGCCCCCAATTACTGGCTGTTGATGGCCGCGCGCGTCTTCACCGCCTTCGGCCACGGCGCCTTCTTCGGGATCGGCTCGGTCGTCGCGGCGAGCCTGGTGCCACGCAACAAGCGCGCCAGCGCCATCGCGCTGATGTTCGCCGGCCTGACGCTGTCCAACATTCTGGGCGTTCCGGCCGGCACGGCGCTTGGCGAAGCTTTCGGCTGGCGCTCCACCTTCCTTGCCGTGGTCGGCATCGGCCTGATCTCGGTCGCCGCCATCGCCTGGCTGGTGCCGTCCGATGTCGCCGAGCCGAGCGGCGGCGGCCTGCGCGGCGAACTGCGCGTGCTTGGCAAGTTGCAGGTCTGGCTGGCTATGCTGATCGCCTCGCTGGCCTCGGCCAGCCTGTTCGCCGTCTTCACCTACATCAAACCCTATCTCACCGACGTGTCCGGCCTGTCGACCTCGGCGGTCACCTGGGTGCTCTTGCTGTTCGGCGCCGGCATGACCATCGGCAACGTCATCGGCGGCCGGCTGGCCGACTGGAAGCTGATGCCGACAGTCATCGGCACGCTGCTTTTGATGGCGGTCCTGTTCGTCGGCTTCATGCAGTTCGGCGCGATCCCGAGCGTCGCCATCGGTGTCGTCTTCCTGTGGGGCCTGCTGGTCTTCGTCGTCGTACCGCCGCTGCAGATCCGCGTCGTCGAGGCGGCTTCCGAGGGACCGAACCTCGCCGCCACGCTCAACCAGGGCGCCTTCAATGTCGGCAACGCCGGCGGCGCCTGGATCGGCGGCGTGGCCCTTTCGGCTGGCGTTTCCTATGCCCACCTGCCCCTGGTCGGCGCGGTGCTCGCTTTGCTTGCGGTCACCGTCGCGGTGCTGTCACAGGCCCTGGACCGGCGAATCCCCGTCGCACAACCCGCTGAGTAGCGCGACAAATTGGACCAATCGACAATGGCCTCGCAGAGGGGCATGTCTCTCCGCCTGCCGAAGGAGAGAGTCATGCAGAAATCGATCGAACGCATCGCCGGCGACAGCGATGGCGTTTCCTACGAATTCCCGGTGTTCCGCTTCACCGGCGCCGACAAGGCGGCGCCCTCGGCCTATTTGCAGGCGGCACTCCATGCCGGCGAGTTGCCGGGCGTCGTCGCCATCGATGCCTTGATGCCGATGCTCGCCAAGGCCGAAGCCGAAGGCCGCATCAAGGGCAACATCACAATCGTGCCGTGGGCCAACCCGATCGGCCGCGCCCAGTATCATTTCGGCGAGCATCAGGGCCGCTTCCATCTGGGCACCCGCACCAACTTCAACAGAGGCTTTCCGTTGCTTGCGGCACCCGATGCCAAGCTTTTGCCCGACACCACGTTCGGTGGCGCCGACCAACGGTTGAAGTCACGCCTGGTGCAGCTGTCGCTCGGCAACGACATCGTGCTCGACCTGCATTGCGACGACGAAGGCCTGGCCTATCTCTACATCCACACCAGCCTGTGGCCAGCCATGGCCGATTGCGCCGCCGCCATGGGCATCGACGCGGTGGTACTGTGGAGCGAGGACACCGACGGTACTTTCGAGGGCGCCTCGATCATGCCCTACCAGAACGCTCCCGCCGAGGTGGCGAAGCTCGACCGCCGCATTGCCACCACGGTCGAATATCGCGGCATCCTCGACGTCGATGGTGCGTTCGCCACCGCCGATGCCGAAGGCCTCTACCGGCTGCTGGTGGCACGCGGCGTGATCGCCGACGGCGCCCTGCCGGCGCCCGGTCCGTTCAAGGGTGTCGTCGCCCCGTTGGAGAACATCGACATGATGCCGGCGCCCCGGGCTGGCGCTGTCCTCTATGACGTGAAGCCCGGCGATCGCGTCGCGTGGGGCGCGCGGCTGGCCACCATCGTCCATGCGCCGGGCGAAGCCGATGGCCGCACGGAAGTGTTCGCGCCGCAGGACGGCCTCATCCTGACCCGCCGCTCGCGCCGCATCATCCGCGCCGGCGAGGATTTGCTGAAACTGGTCGGCGACAGGAAGAGCGCCGACGCAAGGTCAGGCACGCTGGAGGATTAGCCAGAAATGGCCTGCCGAGCCTTGGCCTCCAGCCACTCAGCCATCAGCCGGTAAGGCACGGGACCATGGCTGATGCGGGCGACGCCGAGTTCGGCCAGCCGCTGCCGTGGCGGCACATGCGCCAGCGCGATGATGTTGACCGGCAGCGTCGTGGCCTTGCACAGCGCCTCGATCAGCCCTTCGTCACCAAGGCCCGGCGCAAAGAAGCCGCTTGCCCCGGCTTGTTCATAGGCATGCGCGCGCTCGATCGCCTGGTCGAGCAGGGCCCTGTCATGCGCATCGGGCTTCGCCTTGAGGAAGACGTCGGTGCGGGCGTTGAGGAAGGCCGGGATGCCGGAGGCCTTGACGGCCGCTGCAGCCGCCTCGACCCGCTTCACCTGCACGTCAATGTCGTGCAGCCCGCTGCCGCCGACAATCTGGTCCTCGAAATTGAAGCCGATGGCGCCGGCCTGCAAGGCACGCGTCACCGTTTGGGCGACGACCTCCGGCTCGACGCCATAGCCGCCCTCGAGGTCCATGGTCACCGGCAGGTCGACCGCCGCCACGATGCGCTTGATGTTGTCGAGCGCCAGTTCCAGCGGAATCTTCTCACCATCGGCGTAGCCAAAGGCGGCAGCGACCGGCCAGCTTCCGGTGGCGATGGCCTTGGCGCCGGCTTTCTCGACGATCTTGGCCGACCCCGGATCCCAGGCATTGTAGAGAACGACCGGATTGCCTTTGACGTGAAGGGAATGGAACGTTCGCGCGCGCTCGATCTGCTGGGTCATTGATGTTTATCCCGTCTTCTCGATGTTGGACACGCAGTTTAAGCAGGGCTACCGGCTGTGGCGATGTGCCATGGGCCTGAGAAGCGGCGGCCACCGAACAGACTTTTCAAATCAGTTGCGTATCCGGTTTTTCGCCGCTATGGATTTCGCCATGAACATGCGTTCGACCAAGACCATTTGGTGGTGGGCCTGCTGACAGCGGCCTGTTCGAACGCGCGTGCGTGAAAGAGAGGGTGGCCGCAACGGAATGTCCGGGCGGCCATTTGTTTTTCCAAAGCCAGTCCCGGGTCCGTTGCCCCAACAAGCTGATGGAGACGGCAATGACGATGAAGGTTCTGGAAAACGGCGCTGAAAGCTTCGTGACCGCGGGTGGCATCACCATCACCCGCGAGCGTCACGACAGGCCCTATGCGGGAGCCATCGACAGCTATGTCGATGGCTTGAATTCGCGCCGGGGCGCGGTGTTCTCCTCGAATTACGAATATCCCGGCCGCTACACGCGCTGGGACACCGCCATCATCGATCCGCCGCTGGTGATCTCGGCGCGCGGCCGCGCCATGCGCATCGAGGCGCTGAACGGCCGCGGCGAGGCGCTGTTGCCGGTCATCGGCAAGACGCTCGGCGACCTTTCCGAGGTGACGATCGCCGAAACTTCGAAGAAACTCATCCGCCTCGACGTCGCCAAGCCCGGCCGGGTCTTCACCGAGGAAGAGCGCAGCCGCGTTCCCTCGGTGTTCACCGTGCTGCGCGCCATCACCGCTTTGTTCAAGACCGCCGAAGACGCCAATCTCGGCCTCTACGGCGCCTTCGGCTACGACCTCGCCTTCCAGTTCGATCCGGTCGACTATAAGCTCGAGCGCAAGCCCAGCCAGCGCGACCTCGTGCTGTTCCTGCCCGACGAAATCCTGGTCGTCGACCATTATTCGGCCAAGGCCTGGACCGATCGCTACGACTATTCGGGCGAGGGTTTTTCCACCGAGGGCCTGCCGCGCGACGAAATCGCCGAGCCGTTCAAGACCGCCGACCGGATCCCGCCGCGCGGCGACCACGAGCCCGGCGAATACGCCAATCTGGTGCGCCGCGCGATGGACTCGTTCAAGCGCGGCGATCTGTTCGAAGTCGTGCCCGGCCAGATGTTCTACGAGCGCTGCGAGACGCAGCCATCGGAGATTTCGCGCAAGCTGAAGTCGATCAACCCCTCGCCCTATTCCTTCTTCATCAATCTGGGCGAAGGCGAATACCTGATCGGCGCCTCGCCCGAAATGTTCGTGCGCGTCAACGGCCGCCGCGTCGAAACCTGCCCGATCTCCGGCACCATCAAGCGCGGTGACGACGCCATTTCAGACAGCGAGCAGATCCTGAAACTGCTCAACTCGAAGAAGGACGAATCCGAGCTCACAATGTGCTCGGACGTCGACCGCAACGACAAGTCGCGGGTCTGCGAGCCGGGCTCGGTGCGCGTCATCGGCCGCCGCCAGATCGAGATGTATTCGCGCCTGATCCACACTGTCGATCACATCGAGGGCCGCCTGCGCGAAGGCATGGATGCCTTCGACGCGTTTCTTTCGCACGCCTGGGCGGTCACCGTCACCGGCGCGCCGAAACTGTGGGCCATGCGCTTCATCGAGCAGTACGAGAAGAGCCCGCGCGCCTGGTATGGCGGTGCGATCGGCATGGTCAATTTCAACGGCGACATGAACACCGGCCTGACGCTGCGAACCATCCGCATCAAGGACGGTATCGCCGAGGTGCGCGCCGGCGCCACGCTGCTTTTCGATAGCATTCCCGAGGAAGAAGAAGCCGAAACCGAACTGAAGGCATCCGCCATGCTCTCCGCCATCCGCGACGCAAAGGCAGGCAACTCCGCCAGCACCGAGCGCACCACCGCGCGCGTCGGCGACGGCGTCAACATCCTGCTCGTCGACCACGAGGACTCCTTCGTCCATACGCTCGCCAACTATTTCCGGCAGACCGGCGCCAATGTCTCGACCGTGCGCACACCGGTGCCGGAGGAAGTCTTCGACCGGCTGAAGCCCGACCTTGTCGTGCTGTCGCCCGGCCCCGGCACGCCGAAGGATTTCGACTGCGCTGCCACCATCGCACGAGCTCGTGCCCGCGAGTTGCCGATCTTCGGCGTCTGCCTTGGCTTGCAGGCGCTGGCGGAGGCCTATGGCGGGGAACTCAGGCAGTTGCATATCCCCATGCACGGCAAGCCGTCGCGCATCCGCGTCTCCAAGCCGGGCATCATCTTTTCCGGCCTGCCCAAGGAAGTCACCGTCGGTCGCTACCACTCGATCTTCGCCGATCCGGTGCGGCTGCCCGATGACTTCATCGTCACGGCAGAGACCGAGGATGGCATCATCATGGCCTTCGAGCACCGCAAGGAGCCCATCGCCGCCGTCCAGTTCCACCCGGAATCGATCATGACGCTCGGCCACAATGCCGGCATGCGCATCATCGAGAACATTGTCGCCCATTTGCCGCGCAAGGCCAAGGAAAAGGCAGCCTGAACTCAATGGCCGAAGCCGAGAACACGGTGGCGATCGCGGCCAAGGCCGCGGCGAAGCGCAAGGTCGCCAACCTTGCCTTCTGGTCGATCATCATTGCCGCGATCGTGCTCGGCCTCAAAATCGCGGCCTGGTACGTTACCGGTTCGGTGGCGCTTTATTCGGATGCGCTGGAATCGATCGTCAACGTCATCGCCTCGGCCGCCGCCTTCTGGGCGATCCAGATCAGCTACAGGCCTGCCGACCAGGATCACCCGTTCGGCCATCATAAGGCGGAATACTTTTCCGCGGTGCTCGAAGGCGTGCTGATCGTGCTCGCCGCCCTTCTGATCTTGAACGAAGTCTGGCGCTCCTGGCAGGCGCCGGCGCCACTTGAGCAGCCCTGGAAAGGTCTTGCCGTCAACGGCGTCGCCACCGTCATCAACGCCTTCTGGGCCTGGACGCTGATCCGCGCCGGCCGGGCCGAGAAGTCGCCGGCGCTGGTCGCCGACGGCAACCACATCATGACCGACGTGGTCACCTCGGTTGGCGTCTTCGGCGGCCTGGTCGGGGCCATCCTGACCGGCTGGCAGATCCTCGATCCGGCTCTCGCCGTCCTCGTCGCGCTCAACATCCTGTGGCAGGGCTGGCACGTCATCGGCTCGTCGATGAACGGACTGATGGACCGCGCCGTCGACACGCAGGAAAACATGCGCATCCGCGACGTCATCTCGGCCAACTGCAAGGGCGCGCTGGAGGTGCATGATCTGAAGACCCGCATCGCCGGCCGCGCCACCTTCATCGAGTTCCACCTGGTCGTCGACGCCGACATGTCGGTCGGCGCCAGCCACGTCATCTGCGACCGCATCGAGGACGCGCTGAAGGCCGAAATCCCCTCGGTGCGCGTCACCATCCACGTCGAGCCCGACGACGAGGCCAAGCTGCCGAAAGGCACGACGGCTGTGCCGTTTGCATAGCCTGCAGTTTGCGAGGCCTGTCGAGATTCAGGTCAGGCCGAGCCGAGAATGGTGGCTTCCGAGAACCGGAGCGGAGCGTACTTAAGTACGTGAGCACCGGAAGCGCAGGAAGCTGCCGTTCGCAGGCCGGCATCACCCGAATATCGGCAGGCCTCACGGCGCGCAGGCTGATTGCGGCATTGGCTGCAGCCGGTAGACCTTGTCATCGGATTGCGTCTTGCCGTCGGCCGCCTTCGAGCAGAGATCGACGATCGCCAGGCTGCTGTTGGGATTGGCCAGCATCATCATGCCGTTGGTACCGCGCTTGAGGAAAATCTCCTTCTGCGCGATGTCGCAGGAGAAATCGCTCATTTTCGAGCTCGCGGCACAACGCCACTGGTCCGCCTCGCCCTGGCAGGAATAGGTCTGCGTGACCTTGCCCAACTTCTGCCGCGTCGTGACCGAGACGGCAATATCGGCGCCGTCGGGCCAATTGGCGACGTCACCGCCGGAAGCGTAGGAGGCCAGTTCCACCGGGCCGCGGAAAACCCGGATCGATTGCGTCAGCTGGCCGGGATGCGAGGCCAGATGCGACGCATCGTAGTCGCGGCCGTAGCAAAAGGCCTGGTCGGGCTTCAGCCGCTCGCGCAACGGCGCCCCGAGCGCCGGATCGATCGGATCGATGCGCGCGAACTCCGCCTTGCAGGTCGCGGCCGGCATTGGGTCGAGGCGGAAATTGTCGTCCTCCTTGCCGAGCGCCTGCCTGTCGTATTCGGCCGCGCCGAGTTCTTCTTCCGAATCCGCATCGAGATAGATATCGGACGACAGATCGGACAGGAGCAACCGGCCCTTGTCGTCGACCTTCAGCGACGCCAGCGTGCGGTCGCAATCCATGCCGCAACGGATCTGGCCCGATGCGTCGTCCTCGGACGCGTGATTGCACCAGCCGCCTGCCCATTGCGGCGACTTGGCGCCGCGCACGGTGGTGGTAAGGAACCCATTGTAGGACGTGTCCGAATTCGCCGACGGTTCCTCGTTCGGCCTGCTGACCGGATCATGGCCATAGTAGAAGAAGATCCGCGCCACCTTCTGCTTCGGATACGCCTTCATATGCGCCGCGTCATAGACCCGGCCGAAACAGGCGTCCGCCCCGTTCGGACTGAGTTCGGCGAGTTTGAGCGCATCGTCGGCAGCGGCCGTGCCTGCCAGCAAACCGAGCAGCGCGGCGCCAAATCCGGCGCCGGCGATTGTCTTCCATTGCCCTACCCTGGACGTCATGTGACCCCTCCTCGCATCGACAGGACGTTACGTCAATTTATGCTAGTATTGCGGCTGGAGCCACGCAAATCGCGGAGAAATCCGAGGAGGGATGCCATGCGCCGGCGCGACATGTTCCGCGCGGTTCTTGCCGGAACCGGAACGCTTCTTGGCCTGCGGGCTGTGCAGGTCGCGGCCACCGAGCCCGCCNAGCCCGCCAGGCTGAAGGTCGCCTATCACCTGAGCGATGTGGACAAGGTCAACTTCGTGCTCGGCAACATCAAGAATCACTATGAGGGCACTGGCGGCAATGTCGACATCGTGCTCGTCGTGCATGGCCCGGCCCTTGCCGGCTTCAAGTCGAAGGGCATATCGGCGGCGGTCTCCGGCCGCTTCGCCGGCCTGGTACAGCAGGGGCTGGAGCCGCATGCCTGCGCCAACACCATGCACGGCATGGACATTTCGCTGGCCGACCTGCTCGCCGGCTTCCATGCCGCCGACAAGGGTGGTGTCGTCAAGCTCGCCGAACTGCAAAGCCAGGGCTATGCCTATCTCAGGCCATAGTGCACAGTCTTGACTGGACGGTCGCGAACGGCTGGTCTCATGAAAATCTCCGGAGGAAACTGTAGTGCCAGGCACGACCGCGCTTACCATCCCCGATCTCGCCGGCAAGGCGGTGCTGGTCACCGGTGCCTCGACCGGCATCGGCGCCGCACTGGCGCTGGCCTATGCCGCGCAGAAGTCCAAGGTGGCACTGCACTACAATTCAAGCCGCGACGCCGCCGAGAAGCTCGGCGAGACCATTGCCGACAATGGCGGCGAGGTGTTCCTCGTCCAGGGTGACTTCTCCGTCGCCGCCGATGTCGTACGCGTCGTCGAGGACAGCGCGCAACATTTCGGCCGCCTCGACGGGCTGGTCAACAATGCCGGTGGCATGCTCGGCCGCGTGCCCTACGCCGAGCAGACCGAGGCCCATTACGACGCGGTGATGGACCTCAACGCCCGCTCGGTGCTGACCGCCTCGCGCAAGGCGATGCCGTGGCTGAAGAAGCAGGGTGGCTTCATCGTCAACACCTCGTCGATCGCCGCGCGCAACGGGGCGGGCGGCGGCGCCGGCCTCTACGGCTCCGCCAAGGCCTTCGTCTCCAACGTGACGCGCGGCATGGCCAAGGAACTGATCGGCTTCGGCATCCGCGTCAACGCGGTGGCGCCCGGCACCATTCTCACGCCGTTCCACGAGCGCTATTCGACCGACGAACAGCTGAAAGGCATGGTCGCCACCATTCCGCAAGGGCGCGCCGGCACCGCCGAAGACTGCGTCGGCGCCTATCTGTTCCTTTCATCGGACCTGTTGAGCGGTTACATCACCGGTCAGGTGATCGAGGTGAATGGCGGCCAGTTGATGCCGTGACCAGCTATCTGCATACTGGCGGCCCGCATACTCTTGTCGGAGACTTTGAAGGGGAGACAACGGAATGTACGGACTGATCGGCAAGATGCGGGCGGCGCGCGGCCAGCGCGATGCGGTCATGGATGTCCTGCGCGCCAGCACCGGCGCCCTGCCCGGCTGCCTGAGCTATATCATCGCCCGCGACCCCGCTGATGCCGACGCGATCTGGGTCACCGAAGTGTGGACCGACGCCGAAAGCCACAAGGCCTCGCTGCAGCTTCCCGAAGTCCAGGCGGCCATCGCCAAGGCCCGACCCTTCATCGCCGGCTTCGAGTTCCAGGTCGAGACCCATCCGGTTGGCGGCTTCGGGTTGCCTGACGGCAAGACTGACTGACTAGGACAGACAGTGCCATGCCAACGGGGGCAACCTACAATGCAGATCGTGAACATGCACAATGCAAAGGCCAATCTTTCACGTCTCGTTGACCAGGCCGCCAAAGGTGAGCCATTCATCATAGCCAAGGCGGGCAAACCATTGGTCAAGGTCGTGTCGATCAACCAGCCGGCGTCGGCTCAGGCGCGACGGATCGGTTTTATGGCTGGCCAGTTTTCCGTCCCCGACGACTTCGATCGCATAGGCGACGGAGAGATCGAGCAACAGTTCGGCACCCACGCGTAAGCTCCTTTTTCGGCGCAACGGCTTCGCATCGCCCGGCTTCACGTCTAAGACCGAAAAATGGATTCCTCGACCGAGCCACCTCTGGATCATCCTGCCATCGAGCGCATGGCGCGGATAAGCAGGCCTTGGCAATGGCTGGTCCTGCTCACCATTTCGGCCCTGTTTGCCGGCACGCTCGAACTCGCCGCTTTGCCGGCGGCGCTGCTGATCGGGCCGATGCTGGCGGCCATCGCCGCCGGCACCAATGGCGCCACGGTGCGCGTACCGCGCCTTCTGTTCGGCTCTGCCCAGGCGATCGTCGGCTGCCTCGTCGCCGCTTCGATCTCGGCCGACATCTTTCCCGTCTTCTACCGAGAATGGCCCCTGTTCTTGGGTGTCGTGGTGGCGACCGTCGCGGCCTCCAGCCTGCTCGGCTGGCTGATCAGCCGCTGGCGTATCCTGCCCGGCACCACCGCCGTCTGGGGCTCCTCGCCGGGCGCCGCCACCGCCATGGTGCTGATGGCTGGCGCCTTCGGCGCCGACCAGCGCCTCGTCGCCTTCATGCAGTATCTGCGAGTCATCTTCGTTTCGGTGACGGCGGCTCTGGTCGCCAAGATGTGGGTAGACACATCGGGCATCGAGATCCCGCCCATCGTCTGGTTTCCGCCGATCGATGCCCAAGCCTTCGCCGCCACCATCGGCATCGCGATCGTCGGCGGGCTGGCGGGCAAATTGTGCCGGCTGCCCTCGCCCTTCTTCCTCGGTACCTTCATCTTCGGCACCGTCATCCATCTCGGCCTTGGCGTGGAGATGCAATTGCCGCCCTGGCTGCTGGCCGTCAGCTACGCCATGGTCGGCTGGTCGATCGGATTGAACTTCACCCGGCCGATCCTGCGCCATGCAACGCGCGCCCTGCCGCAGATCATCGCCTCGATCGTGGCGCTGATCGCCTTTTGCGGCGGGCTCGCCTTCCTGATCAGCCATCTCCTTGGCATCGATCCGCTGACCGCCTATCTGGCGACCAGCCCCGGCGGCATGGACAGCGTCGCCATCATCGCCGCCGCCGCGCGGAACGTCGACATCTCCTTCGTCATGGCGCTGCAATCGGCACGGTTCCTCGTCGTGCTTCTGGTCGGCCCAAGCGTCGCGCGGCTGGTGGCCCGGTCGATCAGAGATTAGGCGGGACCACTCCCCAGACCTCATAATTTGGCTGGCCGGATCCAAGCCGGCGTTGCCGCTGTGCGATAGGTCAACGCCAAGAACCTGTTCGACACTCGTAAGACCATCTGCTCGGCCGGCTATTGCTACCGCGACGAAGGCCGCTCGCTGTTCGCCAGCCTGCGCTACCGTTTCTGGGATCAGCGCCCGGCGCGAGGAGCAGCCGCTACTCCTCGCCGCCCCCATTTTCGCCCGGCGCGCCGCGGCGCCAATAGGCGGTGACTAGGTGTCTGTCACGCGACAGGCCCCACTCCTTGCGCACGATCTTGCGGATTTCGCGGAAGTCGGCGAATTCGCATCCGGCCCAGACATGGAGCCCGTCGGCAAGCGCGGAATGGCTGCGTTCCCGCAAAGCGGCTGGCAACAGGCCGGCGGTGCCGGCCTCGCGGCCGTGCCGGTAGAGCCAAGTGATGTCGATGTTCTCGCCCTGCGGCAACGCGATCCGGTCATCCGGACCGTCGACCTCGATGAGCGCCTCGGCGCGGGTCGACGGTGGCAGATGCTCCAGGATCCTGCCAATGGCAGGCAGCGCCGTGTCGTCGCCGGCCAGAAGCAGGATCTGCGCCTCCGGCGCCTCGCCGCCGCCGGGCCCGATCATGCCGATCACGTCTCCAGCCCGTGCATTCTGCGCGAAGGCGGCGGCGGGCGTATCCTGGCCGGGATGCAGCACAAAGTCGACATCGAGCCAGCCGCTTGCGGCGTCTATCGCCCGGATCGTGTAGACCCGCACGGTCAGCGCGTCCTCCCCGGAGGGCCAGACAAGCAGGCCGTCAGCGCCAAGGGTGGGCCAGACCGGCCGCCGGCCACGCGGCGGCAAGAGCAGCCGCATGTGCAGACCGCCATGGGTAAAACGGCCGAGATCCTTGCTGGCGAAACGCAGGCGCTTCATGTGCGGCGAAATCCGCGTCGACGACATCACGGTGATCTCGCGGAAGAAGACCGGCGTGCCGGCATCGCTGCCATCGCCTTCCCAACACAATCCGCTGGTGATGCCGAGATGCTGGGAAACATGGCCGGCGACCGTCATCTTCATGTAGGAGAGGCAGGTCTCGTCCATAGCCGCGACGCGGACCAGCATTGCGTTGCCGTCGAGCGTGGCACTCAACGACCCGTAATAGAGGCGAAGTTCCCATCGATCGGCGGCACCGGTCTCGATCTCGAATTCGCCGTGCTCGGTGCGAAGACGCTCGATCGCCGACCTCATCGCCTCATCGCTGATCCGGGTCTGCGCACTCAACTGGTCCATCGTTCAAGTCCTTCGATAGCGGTTCAAACGAAGCCGCAGAAAGATCTTGGCCTCGTCGCTATCGCCGGGCATGCCACAGCGTCGCCGTCGTTTCCATAAGAAACTTGACTTAAATAATCATATTTATGGATGAGCCGTCGGAGATTTGATTTATGCCGGCCGGCCTATCGCGGTGCTGCAAGGCGTTCGGGAAGGAAATCGACGAAAACGCGCACCTTCGGCGACAAATGGCGATTGGAGGGCCACAGCATCCGGAACTGGCCACGGCCGTCGACATGATCGTCCAGAACGACGTGCAGCTTGTCCTCGCGCAACGCCTCGCGGACCAGGAAATCGGGCATGCAGGCGATACCCAGGCCGGTGAGCGTGGCGCCTTTCAAGGCTTCCATATTGTTGCAGGTCAGCATCGAGCGGATCTGCGGTTGGGCGCTTCCGGTAATGAACGGCCAGTCCAGCAGCCTGCCGCTGTTGAGGAAGCGGAAGTTTATGCCGAAATGCCTGGTGAGATCCGCCGGCTCACTCGGAGTGCCATGGCGGTCGAGGTAGGAGGGCGCCGCGCACAAGAGCATACGAAACGGCGCAACGGGTCTCGACACCAACCGTGAATCGGGCAGCTCGCCACTTCTGATCGCAACATCGATGCCCTCCTCGATGACGTCGACGACGCGATCGTTGAAATCGATATCGAGCTCGATCTCGGGATAGCGGGCCATGAACTCCGACAGCACCGGCAGCAGCAGATGGTAGGTGACGATCGGGGTCGAGACACGCAGCCGCCCGCGTGGCGTCTCGCGTGTCCGCGACAGCATCGCCTCGGCATCGTCGATGTCGTCCAGGATGCGCCGCACCCGTTCGTCGAACAGCCTGCCCTCCTCTGTCAGGCCGACACGTCGCGTGCTGCGCTGCAGGAGGCGCACGCCGAGCTCCTGTTCGAGCCGCGCGACGCTCTTGCCGACGGCGGAAGCCGAGATGCCGAGCGCGCGGCCGGCGGCGATGAAACTACCGAGTTCGGCGGTGCGGGNCTTGCCGACGGCGGAAGCCGAGATGCCGAGCGCGCGGCCGGCGGCGATGAAACTACCGAGTTCGGCGGTGCGGGCGAAGGCCAAGAGGCCATTGAGGCGATCCATTGCATTTTCCATTCGAGCGTTTCAGTCCGGTATGTCAGGAAATACAATACCATTTTTCTGGAAAGACGGCGGGCCTATCTTGTCGTTGCGACCGGCGCGCGACCCACGCGGCAAGCTGGCGGATGCTTTTTCGGATAGGAAAATCCATGATCCTGAAGACCACAACCGGCTCGGCCGAGAGATGGCTGGTGCTCTTGTCGGTATGCCTTGCCGCGATGACGATGCCCTTGACCTTCACCGGCCCGGCGGTCGCGCTCTCGCGTATAGCGGCCGATCTCGGCGGCAGCCCGATCGCGCTCAACTGGGTGACGAACGCCTTCATGCTGACTTTCGGCGCCAGCCTGATGGCGGCCGGAGCGCTGGCCGACAATCACGGCCGCAAGCGGATTTTCCTCGCTGGCCTCTGCCTCTATGTCGTGGCGTCACTTGGCGCGATGCTGGCGCCCGACATCATCTGGTTCGACATGTTCAGGGCCGCGCAAGGGATCGGCAGTTCCCTGGCCTTCGCCGGCGGGGCCTCGGCACTTGCCCAGGAATTCGAGGGACCGCTGCGGCTGCGCGCCTTCTCCTTCCTCGGCACCAGCTTCGGCATCGGTCTCGCCTTTGGTCCAATCGCCTCCGGCCTGCTCATCTCCGCATTCGGTTGGCGATCGATCTTTGTTCTGGTCGCGGCACTCGCGATCGCCTCGGCGGTCCTCGGCCTGCGCACCATCAGGGACTCGCGCGATCCGGATGCGACCGGGCTCGACTGGGCGGGAGCCGGCACCTTCACCATCGCGCTGGCCTCGCTGACCTATGGCGTGTTGCAGGCGCCGCAAAGCGGCTGGGCCAATCCCCTCGTCATCGCACTGCTTACAGTGGCGCTTGTCTTCTTTGCCGTCTTCGTCATGGTTGAGCAGCGCGTGCGGCGACCGATGCTCGATCTTACCCTGTTTCGCTTTCCTCGCTTCGTCGGCGTCCAGTTCCTGGCGGCGGCACCTGCCTATGGCTTTGTCGTTCTGCTCGTGCTTCTGCCGATCCGCTTCATCGGCATCGAAGGGATGGGCGAGATCAAGGCCGGGCAATTGATGATCTGCCTCTCGGGACCGTTGCTGATCCTGCCTTTGCTTGCCGGCCAGCTGGCGCGCTGGATCGCGCCGGCCACGATCTGCGGCGTCGGCCTGCTCGTCACCGCCGCCGGCCTCGTCTGGCTGAGCCTGACACCACCGGTCGACATCGCGCTGGTGGCGCCGCTTGTGCTGATCGGCGTCGGAATTGCCTTGCCGTGGGGACTGATGGACGGGCTTGCCGTCAGCGTCGTGCCGAGGGAGCGCGCCGGCATGGCGGTCGGCATCTTCAACACCACCCGCGTCGCCTGCGAGGGCGTGGCGGTGGCAATCGTCATGGCGACACTGTCCGGCTTCACCGCGGCACAGCTGGCCGCTCAGGGAGCGTCCACGGATACGGCCGCCGCGGCGCAGCTGCTGGTGACCGGCAATGTCGGTGCAAGTGCGCAACATCTGCCGACGGACAGCGCCGCCATCCTGGTCGGGGCTTACGAAGCGGCGTTCGACAGGCTGCTGATCGTGCTGGCGGCAATCACCATCGTCACCGCCCTTGTCGTGTTCCTCGGCGTGCGTCGCGGATCGACGGTGGAACATGAGGCCGTGCCTGTCCCGGCATGCCAGGAAGGATAGGCTGCGGATATCAGGCGATGACCAGGCTTGCGATGTGATCGCCGTCCAGCGTGAAGGTCATGTCACCCTCGCCGTTGAAGCCGTCGCCCGTGACGGCGGTGCGGACGCGATAAGTGCCTTGCGCCGCTGCGATGCGGACAATCCGGAGATTGGACTTCACGCCGATATTGTCCGACTGTTCCAGCGCACGATCTGTTCGCGTCCGTGAAAGTCCCGCCCCCAGTCGCTCAGGAACGCATCGTCGGCAAAGGTGTCGAGAAAGGCTTCCGTATCACCTGCATTGGTGGCCTCGACGAAGCGGCGGATGGGTTCGGGTATCGTCATCATCTCTGCCCAAGGTGCGTCAATGTAGCTTAGTCGAGCCTGTGCATCAGATCCTCATCCAGCCAGCGGCCGAAGAAATAGACCAGCTGCTTGTGCCACCATGGCCAGTCATGGCTGACATCGCCGCCCCAATAATCGACCCATGCGGGAATCGATTTGTCGCGCAGGATCTGTTCCAGCTGGCGCGTCTCGACCAGCATGCGCTCTTCCCAGGCGCCCTGCCCGCAGCAGAAGATCAGCCTGAGCGACTTCAGCCGCGCCAGCAGTTTCGGATCGACGATGCCGGGCAGATAGTCGAGCGGCGAGTTGTAGAAGATATCGCCTTCCAGCGTCTTGCCGAAGAAGTCGCGGGCCGAATAAACGCCCGACAGGGCGATGACGCCGCTCGCCAGTTCCGGAAAGCGGAAGACGAAATTGGACGAGTGGTAGCCGCCCATCGAACAACCCGAAAACAGCGGCTTCAGCTTGCGCCCGCCATTGGCTGCCGAGGCGGTCTCCAGGAATTCCGGCAGCGCCTCCTCGCGCACATAGCGGAAATAGGCCTCGTGCCGGGCGATGCGGTGCGCGGCGTCGACATGCTTGGCGAAGAAGGATTCCGAATCGATACCGTCGACCGCGAACAACTGAATGCGGCCGGTGTCGATGAACTCGGCCAGCGCGCCCACCCCGCCCGAATCCTCGAACTGGTAGAACCGCCCCTGCGAGGTCGGGAACACCACGACCGGCCGGCCCGCATGGCCGTAGCGCTTGTACTCCATGTCGCGGCCGAGATTGCGGGCGAAGGCCTTGTGATAGGTGATGTCCATCCCTCACGCCTTTTCCGCGTGGATATAGGCGACCGCTTCGCGCAGCGCCGCCTGATCCTTCGACCGCATCTGATAGGCGTAATTTCCCATGGCGCGGCTGAAAACCTCTTCGATGGCCTGATGGTGGACGATCTTGTCGCCATGCGCGGCTAGCACGTCCTCATGGCTGTGCAAATAGCGGAGGCGGCGCTTGCGGCTGGCATAGGCAGTGAAATACTTGCCCTCATAAGGGCCGCCGGCGGCGTCCTTGACCACCATGTCGGCCCATGCCGCATAGACGTCGATATCGAACGTATAGTTGATCGCGTCGGTCATCCAGGCGCCGGGCGGCCGCATGTTGACCTCCAGCGCGATGATCCGGTCGTCCCTGGTCTCGAACAGCTCGATGTGAAAGAAGCGCTCGCGCACGTCGAACGCCTTCAGGATCTTGCGGCCCGCCTCCTCGACAACGGGCCGGATCCGGGGGAAACAGATGTAGCTCATGTGGCGGTCCTTGTTGACCACCTCCATGACGCTCTGGTCGTAGCGGTGACTGGCGGCCAGCACCACCTCGCCGTCGCGGTTGACCAGCCCGTCATAGGTCACCACCAGCCCCTCGATGAACTGCTCCATGACGAAGGTCACGCCCTCGGGCTTGTCCCTGAAGAATTGGTCGAGCTCTCCCGTGTTGGAGATCTTGAAGGTGTTCGAGGCGCCGGATCCCGAATCCGGCTTCACCACCACGGGATAGCCGACCCGGCGGATGAAGGTCATGGCGCCGGCGCGGTCGGAGCATTTGCGCTGCGCGATCGTCTCGACGCCGCTCTTGCGGAAGAAGGCGCGCATGCGGCTCTTGCGTTTCAGGTTCTTCACGAAATCGAGCTTGGTGCCGTAGATGTTGAAGTCGGTGCGGATGTTGGCTTCGAGTTCCAGCCAATGCTCGTTGAGCGACTCGAAACGGTCGATGCGGCCCCATTTGTGGATGAAATGCCCCATCGCCCGGAACACCGGATCATAGTCCTCCATGTCGGCGACCCGGTAATATTCAGAGAGCGACGCCTTCAGCTTGCCGTCCAACTCTTCATAGGGTGCGTCGCCGATGCCGAGCACCGTGGCGCCGGCCTTTTTCAGCCGATCGCAGAAATCGGCGCCGTTGGCTGGAAAATGCGGCGAGAAGAACACGAAATTCATGGCCAGTCCCCTCCCGGCGAAAGGGGCACCGCAGCCCCGCCAGCGCTCAAGTCTGGCGTATTTGCAGCGCGCGGGGAAGAGCATCCGCATTAGTATGGCATTCAACCGGGTCCCACCCCGCTGTCGGTAGCTAATCAAGATGTCCGGTTTTGGTAGCACATTACTTGTCCGCTTCAGTTTTGCGTCGAAGCGGTT
>NZ_AYWP01000025.1:0-71192 GCF_000502435.1 Mesorhizobium sp. LNHC232B00 | reverse complement strand
CGAGAAAGTGCTTCCGCGGTGCGCTGATCAAGTTCAAGCATGACATTGTCGTAAGTGTCCGAGAGGCCGCAACTAGGGCAAGCTAACAGGTCGGACCCTTGAGACCCAGTGACACCAGTAAGGGGCACTTTGCATCGATTGCAGCCAACCTTAGGATCACTTTCGATCATGTAGGAAGTATCCCGCTTGTCTTTCAGAACAAGCAATTGCGGTGCCAAACGCGGTTGATCCGTTTCGGGACATCCTTACAGCGGCCTCGCCGTGTCCTACACGATCATTGAGACTACGCCTTATGCCTGCATCGTCGATCAAACTGGAAGGTGGCAGCCTCCACGGCATGATCTGGCTGAACTGGATACGGCTATCCGGCGCGATGATACCCACGGTCGCGACGCTCACGTGGCTTTGATACACAAACGGCTTAGCCATTGCGGGTGTGCCTCGAGGAGCGTGCGGGCACATCGGTAACCGGCTGGTCTATTCCAATTATCCTCAGTGAGCTGGATAGCGGCCATTCAGCGCGCCAGGTGGCGCGATGCTCTTCTATCTCTGCTGAGCAAGCTTACGAGCGCACCAGTGTCATCAGCCCCAGTCTCAACCAACGTCTTCGGAGACGCCAAGTGGGCTACGTCGCAGCTCGACCGTGCGACCCACTGCGTCGGTGACGCCGAGCTACAGGCCCAAAACGCAAGCCAGTTGCAGCCTCTCGTGGCTGATATCGTCGGGCGAGGGTTGCGGCCGGCGGGAACGAGGACGATGGCCTCCCTACCATTGTGGAACTCGCGCCGGATCTTACGAGAAACGTCGGGAGGATCTGTAGCAGTCCACAATCAGCGACGGCGGTCGCGTTTTCCTACGGGCAGGTCGTGACTTTGCCCCGGCCCGGCTGGGATTTCACGCCAGAACTTCGGTNGAAGAGCTCGTAGGACTCGATCGAAGACGGCAATTCACATGCGACCAGGAACTCTTGCGTAAGTGCCCGCGCCAACGTTGCATCAGCCTCATCTATCATCTGTTAGCTCCTTGAGGTGAAAAGCGGTCATGCGCGATGGGCAGTTCGTCGGCAGCTTCCTGGATGCCGTGCGCAGCAGCGCGCTCGAGCCAAAGGCGACCGGCCACCAAGTTGTGCTCCCCGGCGAAACCCTTGGAAAGATACCGCCCGAGCATCAGTTGAGCTTGGCCATGCCCACGCTCGGCGGCGGCGGCGAACCATTTCTGAGCCGCCGTCCGGTCGACCGGCAGGCCCTGGCCGGCCGCGTACAGCGCGCCAAGCGCAAACATCGCCCCTGCGTGACCGTCGTCGGCCGCCCGCTCGAACAGCTGCATAGCGGTCTCTGGCGAGCGTGCGCCCCCGCGCCCATTGAGCAGCATTTCGGCAAGCGACACCTGCGCGTCGAGCACGCCGGCACTGGCCGCCCGCGTAAACCAGACGCGTGCCCGCGGTGGGTCGGCCGCCACCCCGCGCCCGTCCTGAAGGAGGCGGGCGTACATATATTGCGCCTCGGGTACGCCTTCGGCCGCGCGCCTCAACCATTGCGCCGCTTGCCCCTCGTCCTGGCGGACGCCGACGCCCTTGGCGAAGCAGAGCCCAAGATTGAATGCCGCGATCAGATCGCCCGATGTTGCGGCCGCCTCGAACCATCCGGCAACGCTTGCACGGTCGCCAGGCTCGCCGCCACCTCCGAGGATGAGATTGGCGAGGTCGATCTGTGCTTCCTGATTGCCGCCATCTGCGGACGCCCGCAGCAAGCGTGCCCCCTCTTCGACGTCCTGTGCCACGCCGTTCCCCGTCAGGTAGAGAGACGCCAAAGCGCGGGCAGCGGCCTGGTGACCCGCTTCGGCCGCCCGTCGATACCAGGTTGCAGCCTCCGCATAATCCGGCGGCTGCGTTTTCGCATAACGGTCGCCAAGGAGGGAGGCCGCCTCAATGTTGCCCGCCAAGGCGGCACGCCGCATCCAGACCTCTCCGGCAGCGGGATCATGGTCGACGAGCCCACCCTCGATCAGTGCTAGGCCCAACCGGAACTGGGCGGAGGGAAGGCCCTTCTCTGCGGCAGCCTGGTACAATTGAGCGGCTGCAGTGATGTCGCGTACCACGCCGAGCCCGTGCTCGGTGAGGACCGCGAGAAGATAGGTTGCGGTCGGGAGGCCGGCGTCCGCCGCGCGTCTTACCTCGTCCGCAATCCTGATCCGGTCTTCACGTTTGCCACGCCGGGCCAGCGATAGGGCAAGGCCCAGACACCCTTCGGCGCAGCCGGCCAAAGCCGACTTCTCGTACCAGTGGTGCGCCGCATCAGCATCGCGCTTCGGTTTGGGGCCGCTGGTCAGGATATAACCAAGGATCGCCTGTCCTGTTGCCGAGCCCGCCTCGGCCGCTTTGGTGGCAAGGTCGAGCGCTGCCGCGAAGTCCGGCTTGCCCGAGAAGTCTCGTTCGAACAGGCGCTCCGATCCAGGGCCTTTGCCATCGGCTTCCGCCGGCGCTAGCCCGGTCACGTAGAGTGCGGCGAGCAGCGCCTGCGCTTCGGCACTCTCGTGGTTGGCCGCCCGCCGCAGCCAGCGCGCGCCCTCCATGCGGCTCGGCGGCACGCCCGAACCTTCGAGATAGCAACGCGCGACCCGAAACTCGGCGTCGGCGATCCCGGCACGCGCGGCGATCGCCATAAGCGGAAATGCTTCAGCGGGCTTGCCGCTGTCACAGAGATGGATCGCCCGGCGCAAGGCAGCTCTTGGGTTGGTGAGACCAGTCAGCCGATCCAGAATTGTCATCGAACCAAGCCCTAGATTACTCCGTTTGCCGCCTATCGCGCCGGGGGCTTAAGGCTCCCGCATCGCCTCCTGGCCGATTGGCAGCATCACGCCGAGAATGTATTTGAGCACAGTGCGCCGGCCGACCTTGACGTCGGCAGTCACGGGCATCCCGGGGCTGACCGCGAAACCGGCGGGCACGCCGCGGAGGGCGACCTGGTCGATGGAAATGCGCGTGCGATAGAACGGCTCGGCATCCGAAGGCAGCATGGCCAGAGAGCTGTTCGGATCGCGCGCTTGCTCCTGCGCCGAAAAGGCATCGGGGCTCAGCGTCCGAACGGTGCCCTGGGCGAGGCCGTATTGCGAATAGGGGAAGGTGTCGAATTTGATCACCACTTGGTCGCCGACATGCACGAAGCCGCTGCTCCTGCCGATGATGTTCGTCTCGATCTCGAGCGGCGCATTCGACGGCACGAGGGTGATCAACCGCTCGCCGGACTGCAAGACCGAACCGACCGAGACCTTTGCCACCGATTGAACGATGGCGTCTGCTTCGCTCTTCAACTCGACCAGCTGCTTGCGCAGTTTTGCCTTGTTGAGAAGTTCGCGAGCGTCGGATATCCGCGAACTGGCCTCCGACAGGCTCTGCGAGACATCCGCTCGCCAACCTTGGATATAGCCGTCGCGCTCGGCGGCCACCGCCGCCTGTTGGAGCTTTGCGGCTTCTGCCGTCTGCTCGGCATTGCCGAGCGCCCGGGACATTTCAGCGCGATTGTCCTCGGCGAGCAGTGTGTTGAGGCGACTGCCCACCTGCCTTGCTTCGAGCTGCTTGCGCATATCTTCAATCGAGGCCGCGACCGCGAGCCGTTGGCGGTAGCCCTCGGCGTCCGATTGCGAACGCGCGATTGCGGAACTGAGTTCGTCGTGCTGGCGATCGAAATTCTCAATCTTGGCGTCGTAGACCGCCTTGCGACGTTCAAAGATCGATGCCTGCAAGGTCCAGCTTGGCTCGAGGCCGTCATAGTTGAAGGCCTTGCCATCCGCTTCCGCCTTCAATCGCGCCACTTCGGCTTCAAGCGTCGAAACCTGCATCGCAAGCGCCGCCAGGTCGGCTGAGGCGAAGGTGGCATCGAGGCGAGCAAGAACTTGACCGGCCAGCACGTGCTGTCCTTCGCGAACGTCGATCGAGCGCACGATCGCTGTCTCCAGCGGCTGGACGACGATGTTGGGCGACTTGGAGATTACGAGCCCTCTGGTCGTCACAACCTGATCGACTGGTATCAGTCCTGCCAGGGCGATCAGCGCGATGACCAAACTGAAAATAGCCCAGACGATGCCGCGCGCCGCCCGCGGAATGGGTGCGTTGGCCACGGCCGTCGACGGCCACTGGAATTCGAGTATGGCTGGGGTCGTCGGATCCTCCGCTTGCGTGCGATGCCAGCGAGCCGGGCGGGTGGTGAGCGAGGTGCTACTCATGGGCTACCAATCTCTGGCGAAGCGCGACATCGTCAAACCAACCGCGGCAGGATGGCGACCGGGCGACCCTGGTGGCCGTCGAGATGTCGGTTCTGCTGTGCCCACAACTGGCGATAGAGCGCGCATCGTTCGAGCAGGGTTGCGTGCGGGGCGACATCGAGAACCTTGCCCTGCTCCATGACCAGGATCTGGTCGCACTCTGTCAGCGAGGAGAGCCGATGCGAAACGATGATCATTGTGCGCCCGCTTGCGATACGCATGAGGTTAGCGCTCACGATCGCCTCACTCTCCGGGTCGAGTGCGCTGGTCGCTTCGTCAAGGATGAGGATGGTCGGATCGTGGATCAGGGCACGCGCGATAGCCAGCCGCTGTTTTTGACCGCCCGACAAATTGGGCGAACCCTCCTCGATGTAAGTGTCGTAGCCATTTGGCATTCGCTCGATGAATTCCTGGGCGCCCGCGAGGTGCGCGGCACGCATGGCGTCGGAAAGCGTCAGGCCTGGGCGCCCGGCGATGATGTTATCGCGGATCGACCCGCGGAACAGGAAGTTGTCCTGGAGGACCACGCCAAGCCCCTGGCGGAGGTGGCGAAGGTTAATTTCCTTGAGGTCGACGCCGTCTAGTTTAAGGAAACCGCTATAGTCGCGGTTGATCCCCTGCAGCAGGCGGGCAATGGTCGATTTTCCCGACCCGCTGCGCCCGACAATGCCGAACATGGTCCCCGCCGGGATGTCGAAGCTGACCCGGTCGAGCGCCGGCGTCTTGGTGCCGATATAGCTGAACGTCAGATCGCTGAACTTGACCTCGCCGACGAGCTTTGGCCTGAGACCGATTGAATTCGAGCTGGTCTCCAGGGGTCGGTTGAGGACGGAGGCCGCTTCGCCTATCGCAGCGCCAACCTCCTCGTAGTCTTCGACCAGCCGCGCCAGGCCAACCAGCGGCTGAGCGACGCGCTGAGAGATCATCATGAAGGCGAACAGGCCGCCGACCATGTAGCCCGAGCGGTCGTTCATCGCCAGATAGGCGCCGATCAGCATGGTGCCCAGCACCATCAGCCGTTCGATCGGCGTGACCAGGGTCTGTGGCCAGCTGGCGAGTTGCCCGAAGGCGAGACGCGCTTTTCCCGCTTCCGCCACCCGCTCATCCCAGAGCGCCTTGCGCTGCGGTTCGAGGCCTAGTGCCTTCACGGTTTTGATGCCGACGACAGTCTCGCCGATCGCCGCCGACTTCCAGGTCTCGGCCTCAACCACGCGCTGGTACCTTCGACGCAGCGGTTTGAGGAAGGCGAGGATGATCAGCAGGATGACGACCGCGCAGGCCACCACGATCCAGGCGAGCGTCGCGTTGATGTAGAACATCACTGGTAGCAGCACGCAGAGCGTGATCAGGTCCAGGAAGGTGCTCAGCAGTTTTCCGGTCAGGAACTCGCGGATGCGGTAGACCTGGGCGAGGTGGTACATCGTCTCGCCGGCAGGATGACGCTCGAAATAGTCGAGAGGCAGGCGAAGCAGCCGACTGAAGACGTGCAACTGCAGCTTGGTGTCGAGACGAGCGCCGACGACGTTGATGATCAGCCGCCTCGCGTGGCCGAGCAGCGTCTCGTAGGCGAAGACCACCGCGATGATGGCCGACAACAGCACAAGCGTCGAGACACTGTTGAACTGCAGCACTTTGTTGACCAGCGTCATGACGATGAGCGGCGGCAAGATAGTAAGGACACTCAGCGTGAACGAGGCTATGGCGATGTCGCGCAGGGGCCGGCTTTCCAACCGCACCAACTCGGTCAGCCAGTGCAGGGTGAAGGGCGCATCCGCCGACACCTGCGACCGTGTTGCGCGCAGCATCACCGCGTCACCCGTCCACACCTGCGACAACCGAAGCTCGTCGACGGCAATGGCTTCTCCGTCCTCGGGCGCGTCGGCGCTCTTCAGGAAGACGACATTGCGCTCGGCGCTCGCCCCGGTAAGGAGACCCGCGCCGCCATCGCTGAACAACAGGACGACCGGTCCGGTGTCCTGGAAGTGCAAAAGATGGGACCAGCGGATGCGGACGGCTCGTGACCACATGCCCGCGTTCTGCGCCCATTCCGAAAGATCGGCGGCAGTTGGAACAGCGGTCGCTGACCTCAATTCATTGGGGTCGAGTTCGACGCCGTGATAGCGGGCAGCCTGCAATACCGCCTTGAGGCGCGGCCCGACCTGATCGTGCTCGGCGGGACCGCCGGGAGCCCGCGCCGTGTTCTGGCCGCCCGCCTGGTCCGCCGTGGCCTCGACAGCGCGGATCGAGACCGGCTGGTTTTGGGTGTTAGCGGGGAGGTTCACCATGGCTTCTCATCCGGTACGCAGGGCGAAGATTCAAGAGTGCCCGGTCCTCGGCGTGTCCGCCGAGGTTTCCCAGAACTTCGTATTGTACTCCGAACCGATCGGCCGCGCGACTGTCATGCCACTCCCTGTTTCGAGATGATCAACGCGGAGCCCGCTCTTGAGCGAGCCCCCGCGTGTTTCAAATCTGGATCAGTCTCCGTCACTGGTCCATTCAATGCTCACTCATGCGGCTTCAAGAGATCCTTCAGGGTCGTCTTGACCGTCTGGTCGTTGCTGACGGAGCCGGCCCCAGGCTTTGCCTGATCCGAGGTGAGATCCGTGCTCGCCCCCGACGGCTTGTTCTGGTTTTGACCAAATCCACTAATCGTCTTGAGCACGTTAAGAAGGTCTGTCGACACCGATGTGGCGGCCAGGCCGATCAGATTACGGAACGATGCATGATCACCGCTGCCGTCGTTCGAGCCCGACTTCAGGAATTGCGTCGTGTCCTTGAGCCCAAGCGAGCTGGCCGTGACATTGGCGGTGTGACCGCCACCCGCCGAGCCATCGTTGTCAGTACCATCGTTGGGATGTCCCTTTCCTGGGTTGCTGCTGTCGCTTCCGTCAGGATCGTTGCCGCCACCATTGTTGCCATGCTCATGGTCACCGGTCCCACCACCCGAGCCGGTTGAACCTGTCGGGCCTGTTGGACCACCCGGGCCCGTAGAGCCTGTCGCTCCGGTCGCTCCGGTCGAACCAGTTGCTCCGGTCGAGCCAGTCGCTCCGGTCGAACCAGTCGCTCCGGTTGCGCCAGTCGAACCGGTGTCGCCAGTTGCTCCTGTCGAACCAGTGGCACCAGTCGAGCCGGTTGCTCCGGTCGAGCCTGTTGCCCCTGTCGATCCAGTTGCACCTGTGGAGCCAGTCGCCCCGGTCGAGCCGGTTGCCCCAGTCGNCCCAGTCGACCCAGTCGCACCGGTAGAGCCAGTGGCGCCGGTCGAACCTGTTGCACCGGTGTCGCCAGTTGCACCGGTAGAACCGGTCGCGCCTGTTGCCCCTGTGGCTCCGGTCGAGCCAGTCGCTCCGGTTGCCCCAGTCGAGCCAGTGGCGCCGGTCGAGCCGGTTGCTCCGGTCGAACCGGTCGCGCCAGTCGCCCCGGTCGAACCGGTGGCCCCAATCGCACCCGTGGCGCCAGTCGCTCCGGTCGAGCCGGTTGCACCGGTGTCGCCAGTTGCCCCAGTCGACCCAGTCGCACCGGTAGAGCCAGTGGCGCCGGTCGAGCCAGTTGCCCCGGTCGCGCCTGTTGCACCGGTTGCCCCAGTCGATCCAGTGGCACCAGTAGAGCCAGTGGCACCGGGTGAGCCAGTGGCGCCGGTAGAGCCGGTGGCACCCGTATCACCGGTTGCTCCGGTCGCACCTGTGGCTCCGGTAGCGCCAGTAGACCCTGTGGCTCCGGTATCACCCGTTGCACCAGTCGACCCGGTGGCACCGGTCGAGCCGGTGGCACCTGTGGCTCCGGTCGAGCCGGTTGCACCTGTCGAACCAGTTGCTCCGGTGGAACCGGTCGCGCCTGTTGAACCCGTGGCCCCGGTCGAGCCAGTTGCACCGGTAGAGCCAGTGGCGCCGGTAGAGCCGGTGGCACCTGTATCACCGGTTGCTCCGGTCGCACCTGTGNGTGGCACCAGTAGAGCCAGTGGCACCGGGTGAGCCAGTGGCGCCGGTAGAGCCGGTGGCACCTGTATCACCGGTTGCTCCGGTCGCACCTGTGGCTCCGGTAGCCCCAGTAGACCCTGTGGCTCCGGTATCACCCGTGGCTCCCGTCGCGCCAGTGGAACCCGTGGCGCCGGTCGAGCCAGTTGCACCGGTAGCCCCAGTAGACCCTGTGGCTCCGGTATCACCCGTGGCTCCCGTCGCACCAGTGGAGCCCGTAGCGCCGGTTGCGCCAGTCGCTCCCGTGGAGCCAGTCGCACCGGTCGAACCAGTTGCTCCAGTATCGCCGGTTGCCCCAGTCGAGCCTGTTGCTCCGGTATGGCCATTGGCTCCGGTGTCGCCCGTTGCGCCAGTGGAACCCGTGGCGCCAGTCGCTCCGGTCGAACCGGTTGCACCAGTCGAACCGGTGGCACCGGTCGCACCCGTGGCGCCAGTTGCACCGGTCGAGCCAGTTGCTCCGGTCGAACCAGTTGCACCAGTATCGCCGGTTGCCCCAGTCGAGCCTGTTGCTCCGGTATAGCCGGTGGCTCCGGTGTCGCCCGTCGCGCCAGTAGCGCCTGTGGAACCCGTGGCGCCAGTCGCTCCCGTCGAGCCGCTCGCACCTGTAGAGCCTGTGGCTCCAGTCGACCCGCTTGTGCCTGTCGCACCCGTTACCCCGGTCGCACCCGTGGCGCCTGTCGCGCCGGTTGCGCCCGTGGCTCCGGTCGCACCCGCTCCGGTCGCACCTGTGGCGCCTGTAGCTCCGGTCGGCCCCGCGGGTCCGGTCGCGCCTACTGTACTGGTGGTGAAAGTACCGATATCAAACAGATTGCCACCGTTCCCATTGGCGGCGCCTGCGGCAAAGCTGTAGGTATTGCCAGCGCCAGGGGTAAGTGTTCCGTAGATATTGAAACCGCTGTCGTAGATTCTATAGGTGTGGGCTGGGTCTGGGATTGCTATGGTTACTGCAAACTCGGTAACAAAACCATTTCCTGATTGGGGGAGCGGAAAGCTTCCCACCAATAAATCCGGATCGGCTGTTATATCTACTAGATAATAGGTGTTGATACTGGCGCTGCCATTTTGAGTGGTTAAATTGCCAGTGAGCGTCAGATCAACCGCAAGCACGCCTGTGTAATTTGCCACTCCATCTGGAGTCAAAGGCGGCAGGGGTGTATTAGCGCGGGCGGACAGGTCCCAGGCGCCGCCCAAGGCGGCTGCGCCAACCAGCGACGTAGATGCGCAGACGTCTGCGCCAACGGCCTTTTCCAGCGCCGCTACGAAGGCCTCGCCCGCATTCCCCGATGCCGTCCCGCAGCTCCACAGCCGCAGTTCGCCGTGCACGGCAAGGGCCCTGCCGATCGCGGCAAAATCGTCAGGCGCTTCCGTCAATGTCCGAGTTGACCACTCTCCCGAAGTGAAACTAACCCGGCCTGCCGCGCCATGCGCCATGATATGAACCGCATCGAGGCTTTCGCAGCCGGCGAGCGCAGCAGCGATCTGCTGCGCCGCCGGCTGCCGGACGTCGAGCACGACAGCCTGGACTTCGCGTCGCAATTTGCCGAGAACCGTCTCAAGCTCGGGGATTGAAGGATCCACAAAGAGAATTTCAGAGGCACGGGCCATGACTGGCTCCTGTTGGCTTCGGATTTAGCTCAAGGCATGGCCGCCCGGCCTAGCCGGCGCGGTAAGTACATTAGGAGGTCATCCGCCGGACGGCCCGACGGCGCCGTCGGGACGTGCAACGGCGGGGCTCTCTACGCGGAGGAAGCTGCAGGCCTGGAAATTCCCGCCATCGTCAAATGCGCCAATAGCAAATGAGCCGGCCGTGGCTGGAACCTTGACGGTGACAGCGACGGCAAGGCTTTGCTTGACGGCCTTGGGAAGAATGACCTGACCGACGATAGCGCTCTTGGCGGTGTCCAGTATGAAATAAGGCACATTTTCGGTCGTGTCGCCGATGGGCAAGAGGCCTCTGACGGAAACTTCCATGACCGCAAACCCTGCTATGTAGCTCATCATTGTTCTCCTCGGCGGGCGCCTGCTGCGCCGCCGCTTTTCTCGTGCTGTAAACTTAGGTTTCAATCGCCGCGCAGCGCTGGCGCTCGCGGAAGCCGGTTGCCGCAGCTGTCGGCGGCCAGCGCATCGGCGCAAGACAAGGCAGGCGAGCAAGGCTAGACGGCCATGTGGTGCCGCTCGATCGGACGGTGCGCCGATTGTCTTCGCTGAGGTGAGTGCGGTGTCGGCTTGTACCCGGGAGCACACGGGGTGCGTCCGCTAAGAAGTGCTCATCAATTGCTGGAGAACGATTGCTGCCGGCCAGGTGCCGATAATTCTGAGGTCGATCGAATCGAGAGCCTGCGTCGCGGCGGCCGCATCGTGTCGTGCGCGGTATCACTCCAACCACAGCCAACTCCCATCACGCAGATCTCGATTTCTCCACGACGACTTGCGAGGGAACCGGCGATTGCGAGGGAATATCAGGTTGGAAGAATGCTGGCCTTGAGCTCAAGACAACAAACATCTTCTCACGAACCACACAGTCTCGGCGCCCTCATGCACCAAGCGACATGCTCCGGATACTCTCCTGGCTTCGCGGGTTGCGCAGACCGGCAGGCCCTCTACCTGCTCCACGGCTGCCCTCTCCATATATTAGGCATTAGTAAAATCTAAAATTAGCAAGTTGTAAATAACGAAGTTAACAATTTATTAACTTCGGATGGACAAGCACTCCCTCTAATCGACATCCAGATGGCGCGTATGGGCTAAATGCATCGAAAAATCCCAGGCTTAATGGCGCCCGCTTTGTTCGCGCCTAACCCTCGATCTTGCCGCGGAATTGACGCGTGAGCGATAGAGCTGAAGGAAATGTTTGTTGACGACGGGCGGTTCAGCGCCACGGTGAGACCCTTGCGGCGCCGGACAGCGCTAGCTAACAATGCTAGCGCTAGGGTCGCGTTTGCAAAGGAGGGGACGGCCTTTCCTTGCACAGAGGTCATGCAAATGGCCGAGGCTGGGGAACGTGCATGGAGCATGAAGGCCGGACAAATCCGCTGTCACAGACGACACCACGGCACAAATGTGGCCGCCTCGGCCGGCGGTCATCTGGGGAGCAGACAGTCAGCCTATGACAAGCGGCAAGCGTCTCTGCCTCAACATGATCGTCAAGAACGAGATGGCGAACCTTCAGCGCTGTCTCGGGGCCGTCGCCGACCACATCGACTGCTGGGTCATCGGCGATACCGGGTCGACCGACGGGACCCAGGATTTCATCAGATCGTTTTTCGCCGCCCGTAACCTGCCAGGCGAGCTGCACGAATTTCCATTTCACAATTTCGAGCAGGCGCGCAACGCCGCGCTCGATCACGCCTATGCCTCGCCGCTCGCCTACGACTATCTGCTGTTCGACGACGCCGATATGGAGCTGGTGGTCGAGGATGCGGGCTTCCGCCAGCGGCTCGACGGGCCGGGTTACCGATTGATTCAGCGCTCGGATTCCGGCCTCACCTATTGGAACACGCGCCTTGCCAAGCGCGATGCCGGTGCACGCTACCATGGTGTTACCCACGAATATCTCGACGTGCCGGGTGGCGTTCAAGAACTGCGCGGCGCCTGGTACCAGGATCACGCCAGCGGCTCGAACCGGGTGGACAAATTCGAACGAGATGCCAGGCTTTTGCTGGAGGCCCTTGAAAAGGATCCGGAAAATCAGCGCTACTGGTTCTACTTGGCGCAATCCTACCGCGACGCCGGGCGGACAGCCGAGGCCGCGGTGGCCTACGCCAAGCGTGCTGCGATGGGGGGTTGGGACGAAGAGGCCTGGAACGCCCGCCTGCAGGAAGCGCGCTGCCTGCGCAAGCTCGGCGACGAGGCAGGCTTCATAAGCCAGGCGCTTGTCGCCTTCAATCAACGCCCGCAACGCGCCGAGCCGCTCTACGACCTGGCACAGTTCTATCGCGAGAAGGGGATGAACCACGCCAGCGTGCTGTTTTCCGAAGCAGGGCTGACGATCGAGCGACCCGAACAGGATATCCTGTTTGTCGAGGACTATGTCTACAAGACAGGCATGCTCGAGGAGTTTGCCATAGCCGCAAACTACGCGCGCGATCCTGCGCGCAAGGACCGCGGCTTTGCGGCGTGCAATTGGCTGGCACTGAACCGAACCATTGGCGATGGACCGAGGGAACTGGCGTGGTCCAACCTCTTCTACTATGTGCAACCCGCCACCATTGTGATGCCGTCCTTCAGCTCGCGTCCAGTCGGCTTTACGGCGCCCGATGGATATCAGCCGTCGAATTCCTCGGTGACCCTGTGGGGCGGCCAGATTGTGCTGCTGCAGCGGACGGTGAACTACACCCTGGGCAAAGACAATCTCCAATACGACACCCCGGACGGAGTGCCGGTCCACACGCGCAATTTCCTGCTGCGCTTGAACGATGAACTCACCATCCAGTCAGCAACCGAAATCTTGCCGCCGGCCGACATGCCGGAACCCGCTTACGGCCGGGTTCTCGGATTTGAGGATATGCGCCTGTTCGCCTGGCGCGATGCGCTATGGAGTGTCTCTTCCGTGCGCGAACTGACACAGGAGGGTTGGTGCGAGCAGGTCATCGCACGCATCGACGAGAGCAGCTCCTGCCGGCTGACCGACTGGCGCGTGCTGCATCCGGCAGGACCTCGGGTGCACGAGAAGAACTGGATGCCGCAAGTCAACCCTGCCAAGGCGGGAACGGGCAAAGAGCAACTGCAGTTCATCGCTCTCTGCGATCCGACCAGGATCCTCGATGAGCGCGCTCAGGCAATCTTCGAGCAGGCGCCGAAGATTTCCGCCCCGCACTTCAGCGGAGGCTCCCAGGCGATTGCCTTTGACGGCGGGTGGCTGGCTATCGTCCATGAGGCAAGCACCAGACCAGGCGAGGCGCGGCGACATTATCAGCACCGCTTTGTCTGGTTCGACGAGCTGAACAACCTAGCGAAGGTCAGCCGGCCTTTTTTCTTCAATCAAAACGGTGTCGAACTCGCCGCTGGCCTGGCTTGGCATCCCGACGCAAAGCAACTGCTGATTTCTTATGGCGTCAACGACAGCGAGTCATGGATAGCGGCCGTGGAGGAGCCTGAGGTGCGAGGGCTGTTGGAAGAAGTGGAGTGCTATGCACCCAACGCGTCGAGAGAATCGGGCTCGAAGCTGGCAGCTAGAATTCCCGCAGCAACAGGCGAGCGGATCCAGAAGAATACTGAATTCACGAAACTCGCCAGCATCTGCAAGGGGACCACGCTTGTGCAGTCAGACTCCTCGTGGACACCGCCCGCGCCAGCCGCGGGGACAGAATTGATGATAGCGGGCCTCAAGGAGCGCATTCCAGACATGCTTGCGCGGATTGAGCTCAATATCAACTTGTTCCCCGACAAGCTGTCGGAGGAAAAGCCACTCGTGATGTGGATGCATCACGATGTTAATCAGAATGCCGTTCAGTGGTGCCGCAACCCCGCACTTGTCCAGCGGGTGACATGTTTTGCGTTTGTATCGCACTGGCAGCGCGAAAGATACCAAACCGAGTTTGGTATCACACCAAGCAGATGTGTAGTTCTGCACAACGCAACGACAGTCGCGCGCCAACGGCGTATTTGGACGAAAGGCGACCCGCTACGGTTCGCATATACCAGCACACCCTTCCGAGGACTTTCCGTGCTTCTAGATGCATGGGAACAACTGCAGATAAACAGGGCGGAGCTTCACATATGGTCATCCATGAGACTGTATCATCACGACGATTCGAAGTATCAGCCATTGTTCGCCCGTGCCCAAGCACTCGATGGTGTGACCTATCATGGAATTGCCCCCAATCCAGAACTCAAATCTGCTCTTCGTGACATTCATTTCTTAGCCTACCCCAGCACGTTCGAAGAAACGTCTTGCCTTGCCGTCATCGATGCAATGGCCGCAGGGTGCCGCGTGATAGTACCCGCCCTTGGTGCCTTGCCGGAAACGACATCCGGCTTCGCCCACGTATATCCATGGAGCTCCGACGTGGTTGAGCATGCCGCGCTATTCGCCTCAGCCATGGCCAAAGAGGTTGAAAACCCATGGTTCGATGCTCCAGAAATGTCTCTAACACAGCAGAATTACTGCGAGCTGTTTTTTGATTGGAACGCGCGTGTAAAAGAGTGGACGCGGCTCATCGAACATTTGACTGATCGCGGGCGCAAAACCGTCGCTCGCTGCACAAGAAAATGAGAGTGTCTCCTGATGCCGAGCCCGATCGTGCCGAAGGCTAATCAATGATTTTCGTGATGATTTCTACTCACAAGTCGCGCGCCTTCACGCTGCCATCCCTCGAGTCTTTGATCAAGAAGACCAATTTTCGATCTAGTGATAGGATCGTGATAATAGACAATGATGGATCGCTGGGGGATCTTCCCGGATCCATTGTAATCCGAAATGAGAGACCAAGAAGCTTTGCCGAGAACGCCAATTTCTCCATCGGCGTTTCTCAAATAGTCAAGGACGACCTAATCCTGATGAACAACGATATAGTATATACTAATAACTGGCTTGACTTTCTTTTGGCTGGCGAGCGCAGCAGGGATAACATCGTAATCCCTTATTGTAATCAGAATGTCCAGTATCGATCAGGACTACTGGATCTTAAAATCGCCATGGATCTTGACGAGTACGCTGATCGCGAGGAGGATCTCGAAGAAATAGCTCGTATTCACCAGCGAGAACTTGTCAATACGCCTGACTACGACGCCAGCATATTAATGAGCTTCTTTTGTGTCTACATTCCCTGGAAGGTCTCGAGAGCAGTCGGATATTTTGACGAGGGATTCGGACGCGGGGGTGGCGAGGACGTTGACTACCGACTTCGTGCACTCAGAGCCGGGGTGGAGGTGTTACATTCACGCCGATCTTACCTTCTTCATTTCATGGGAAAGTCAACTTGGCGAAGTGGAGAACCCTCTGAGGAAACGCGGTCTGCCGACGCCACATATCGCCGTCACTTTGTCGAGAAGTGGGGCAGACCGGTGGCCGAATTCTTTCTATCTGGTTCGAACAAACAAGAGGTCGCAAATCGGTACGGCCTCAATCAACACCTTCAGCGCCATGATTTCCGCGCCATTCTAGAGCGGCTCCAGGACGCTACTTTGAAAGAACGCGAAAGCGGGGCTGATGAGAGTTCCTGATCCGGAAAGGACAATTGTATTTTGCACGGCCTTTGTACCGGCAGAGGGCGATCAAACTTACACGTGGAATATCCGTTATCGAATCTGGGTGGAGGCTGTACGCCGCCTGGGGATTCGGGTTGATCAAATCCTCCTTGTGGATGACGGATCCAGCATTCTTCCCGAATGGCCCGACCTTACGATAATTAACGAGGGAGATGACCTGCGTTGCGACGCACCTTTGGTACTCTATCATTTCAAGCGCCGCCTTGGCCGACGGGATATTTCGGATTTTCCGGGCTGGGTCAGGTCTTTCTTCTCCGTTTCGCGTTACGCTGAAGCAAATAGTTTTCAAAAGATCGTTCATATTGAGGCTGATGCTTTTTTGATCTCAAGCCGGGCCTGCGACTATGTCAACGAATTTCGGGACGGATGGATAGCACCGTGGTGCAAACGGCATGAAAGACCGGAGAGCGGCATACAGTTGATCGCCGGCTCTGGTCTTGAGACTTTCAGACAATGGTCTGGTAGGCCTGTCGAAAGTTTCGCCAACACCGTAATTGAGACAACCTTGCCCTTCTTCCGGATTGTTTACGACCTGTGAGGGGATCGCTACGGCGAATACGAGTCTCGGGTGCCACGGAGCGCAGATTGGTGCATGCAGGCGTTTCCTTCGGAGCTTGTAAGCCTTGAAGAGTATTTTTGGTGGATGCCATGGTTCACTGCAGTTTTTCCGGAATTGGTTTTAGGTCGTAGACTCATTACTGCGTAGCCAGATGCGGATGGCAACGAGCTTAAGGGCTGCGAGGTAGTTCTCAGCGAGCTTGTCATAGCGTGTGGCTATGCGGCGAAACTGCTTGGCCTTGTTGAAGAAGCGTTCTACGAGGTTGCGCGCCTTGTAGAGGAAGGGGCTGAAGCAGATAGACTCCTTGCGGTTGGCCTTTGGTGGGATATTGGCCCATGCCTTGCGCTCGGTGACGGCGATACGCAGTGCGTTGGCATCGTAGCCTTTGTCGGCCAACAGCATGGCGCCTTCGGGCAAGTCGGCGATCATGTCCGGTGCCGATGCGATGTCGCTCTTCTGGCCTGCCGTGAGCATCAACCGGATCGGCCTGCCTTCGGCATCGACAAGCGCGTGAATCTTGGTTGTTAGACCGCCTCTGGAGCGGCCGAGACAATGATCTCGATCCCCCTTTTTGCTGTCGCGCCCTGTTGATGGACGCGAACAACGGAGGTGTCGATCATCTGCACCCGGCCGTCATGAGCCTTGGTGATAACATCCATGAGACGATCCCACACGCCTGCTTTGCGCCAACGGTTGAAGCGATTGTAGATCGTCGTGGGCGGACCATACCGTGCAGGCAAGTCAGCCCAGCGCGCACCTGAACGCAGCACCCAGAAGATGCCGTTCAGGACGCGCCGATCGTCAACACGCGGCACGCCGCGCACCTTGTTGGGCAGATGCGGTTGGATCGCGCGCCACTCGAAGTCAGTCAGATCATATCGGCTCATGCCGACGCTGAATCAGATATTCGAGGCTTGCGAAAGAGAAAATCGCAACTGTTTGACAGGACTAACCTCCCATCGCAGACTCCGTCCGTGAGCGAGCCCTGGGTCAACATCGTCGCGACGTTCCATCAAAAGCAAGGCATCGGGGATGATGCGTTCCGCGCAGCGGTTGCTGGAGTAGAGCGAGTTGCTATTCTGATCGCCGAAGGGCCGCTCAAGCCCGCCTTGTTCGGCTGGACCTCTATGCACGATCTATGCGTCCAACAAACCGATGTATCTCCGTATTCCGGACCCTATCTTCGCATTTCGCCGCTGCTTTCCGGCCTAATCGAGTTTCGCTACATCGACACCGCAGTCGCCCGCCGACAATGGAATCGGCTCGTGCCGGCTGACGCCGCACCCGATCAGTTTACAGCCTTCCTCCGTCAACTGCGCTGGGCGGCGTTCCAAACGCCCGCTGGTAATGAGTTTACGGCCTAGCGTCGAATTTGAGCGCGGCGGAGGTGACCTCAAGACCGCCAAATGTCTTTGCACACACTGGCATTCACTATACGAGGTGGCTCAAAGAGGCGGCACAAGCTCTTGATGCCAAGCTTTATTTAGAGATCGGAAATAATGGAGGTGAGTCAATCAGGGCGATACAGTGCGGTGTGCGTTCACCCGTTCTTGGAATCGGCTAACGTACTGATGCGTAGGAGAAATACGCACTTTTATCAGGGCACCTCAGATGAGTTTTTTTCTGACTTGACAGCTGTTAATCGCGTGGTTCCGGAAGGAATCGATCTGGCGTTCTTAGATGGACTTCACCTAGTCGAAGTTTTGTTGCGCGATTTTATCAATGCTGAACAATTAGCGAACAAGCGATCGATGTTCGTTCTACATGATTGTTTGCCTTTGAATGAGCGGATGGCGCAGAGAACACGTTACGCGGGGGATGACTCTGAACCGAAGGAAATTGGCGGCTTTTGGACCGGTGACGTTTGGAAGATTGTACCTTTGCTGACGAAGTATCGGCCTGAATTGCATGTTTCTTACATCGACTGCCCGCCCACCGGATTGGTCGTTTGCACGGGTCTAGATCGCGTCAATAGGGTTTTGGCAGAGAATTACGACCGGATGGTTGGAGAAGCAGAAGAGCTAAGGCCTCTTTCGGTTTGGATAAGTTATGGGGTCTATTTCCGATGCGCAAAAGCGATCAAGTCTTCAAGACCAAGAGTGTATTTGATAAAGCATGTTTCGGCTAGAAGCATGGTCGTAACCCATTCTGGTTGGCGCAACCTAATGCGGAGCTAAGTTCTTTCGGCTCCTCCCGTCTTGGGATGCCCTTCCCGCTAGCTAGCCGGTGTTGCGGCGTTCTCAGGGGGATGAAGTGCGGCGACGAGACTTTATGACGATAGCACTCAGCCTTGCGACCGCGGGGGCAACCATAGCGGGACCGGCGCGTTGGTTTGGCTTGGATAGGAGCCAGGTTCCCATGCGGCAGCGAGTTTCATCGACCACCCCTACTACGCTCCTATCCGCTCCCGTTGAGCTCGCCGGTGACTGGGGCGACATGCTGCCACACTCAATCGACCAGGTCATCGAGCGGATGCGGCATGCCTGCCTGGATGGTGTCACCCTCGTCTCCGATCGCCAGCCGGCGCGGCTGCGCATTGATGAGCACACCTCAGAACCGCCGGCGATCTGGCTGCACTTTGACGGCAGCAGCACGGCATGGATCATTGTGGATATCGGCGAGAGGGATTGGTCAAAGCTCGCCTATCAGTTCGGGCACGAACTCGGCCACGTCTTGGCCAACAGCTGGCAGGCAGATGCCAAGCCGGCGGCGCCCTGCCAGTGGCTCGAGGAGGCGATGGTCGAGGCGTTTTCGCTGCGTGCCCTGGGACGCCTGGCGAAGGACTGGAAGCAGACCCCGCCCTTCGCCGGCGACAACGCTTTCGGCGATGCCATTGCTGAGTATCGCGAGAACATCATCCGTGGCTATGCCACGCTCGCCGACAACCAGGGGCTCACTCGCAACGCCGCGGCGTGGTTCGCCGACCATCGCAGCGAGATAGAAGCCACCGCGCTTGTCCCTTACGGACAGGCGATGTCCTTGGCCATTCTCATGGAGTACGAGCGCGCGCCTGATAGTGTCGAGGCGCTGGGCGCACTCAACCGCTGGCCCGGCCGCACGGGCATCGCCATCGCGGAATATCTCCGGCGATGGGAACAAAGCTGCAGGGAATTGCATGCCTCGCCGCACCTGCCACTCCGCTTGCGGGAGTTATTGCGTACTCCGTGACGGTTGCGGCTCGAGGCAGTGGCCGAAAACTGTGGGTAGACCCCCCTGATTGTGGTTGTTGCCGCCGTTGCAGCATCCATCGCTGAGGGTCTGCTACCGCGCTCGCCCGCTGCGCCTTAGCTCCCTACCCGCCTGGCTGCTTTGTGAGCGCTGTTCCTGCACCACCTTTCGCGCGTGGTCGTGAGCAGCGATGTTCGGAGCCTTTGAGGGCTGCTTTCATTCCGCGAGGAGGATCTGAACTACCGAGATTAGACTGGCGATGCGAGATGCGATTGTCACCAAACCATCAGACCTGCAGGGCGAAAGACCCCTCCCCTGCCGTTCGGAGGAGCGAAAGCGCGTTACCGCCAGGATAGCTGGTCTTTGGCAACCGACCGCTCGGGCCGAAATGAAGCTTCGCCTGGAGATCGAGAACGCTTCGCCGGAAGAGCGCGAGCGCAGCATCGAGGTATCTCGGCCGAACAGGGAACAATCAGATCGAGCTCCAGTTTGGCCTTCCAAGAAAACACGAGCGATGGATGGAGCACGCCATGAGATATTCACACAGGACGACGGCCGCGGCCGCTTTCATAGCTCTCACCTTCCCCGCGTTGGCCCAGACAAGCGGAACACCGGTCCCCTCGACACCTGCACCCACTCCGGCGACCGAACAGCCGGTCGGCGGGCAGTTGCCGGATGCGAACCAACAAGCGGACGGACCAACACGCGAAATGATCCGCCAGATGGTTGAGCAAGCGGTCCGGGAGAGAATGCAGCAGGATCGCGATTCTGAGCAAGGTTACCGCGACGAGGAAGATCGCTACATGGACCAGGACGGCCGGAACAAGGGTGCTGATCTGGCCGATGAAGCCGACCGTCAGGGCGACGGGTGGAGGAGCCACGGTGATCGAGCGCGCGGACAAAGAATGGCTGGACAAAGGCATCATCAGATCATGCGCGGGGCCGGCATGCGACTGGTGTTTGGGCTGTTGGACATGGATGGCGACGGATCATTGTCCCAGAACGAGGTTGAAGGCGCGGTAGGCAGGATCTTCGGCAACATCGACGAGAATGGTGATGGCAAGATCGATCTGGACGAAGTCCAGTCCTTCATGCACGGCTCCAACATGCATGGCCCAAACAGCGAAGACATGCCGTAGCTGTTTTAAAGGTGAAGACCTACTTCAGACGAGGCGGCGAGCGTGTGGCGGTCGAGCGCAAGGTTGCTTCTTCGCTGTTAGGCGCTCGGCTGCTACGGAGTTGCTCGAGCTATACTGAGAGCAGGATTGGGCGAGCGGCGCTTTGTCCTCGCTGTCCAGGAGACAAAAACCCGGCGAGCTAGAAGTCCGGGGCGTCGTCGTGTTGCGCGACCCGAGCGGTGAGCGCCTGACCGCTGACGCAAAGGCTTCGGCGATCGTCCAGGAGAGAGTCGTGAATTCCCAGGTCGCTCGCGAAGCTGAAGTCCGATTCCGATTCAGTGGCCATGGCAACGGCGTGGAATTTGCGGCGGCGCGGGTACGCAAGCTGGTCGAGCGCGTACCGCGCGGTGACGTTCGTGATGAGATGGGCCGCATCATCGGAGACTTCGAAAAAGCCGGTGATCTCGTTCAAAAAGAACTGGCGGCGAGAGCTGCACAGCCGCAAGAGCAGGGACGTCATGCATCTTGTCGGTTCGGCCCGCTCCGGCACGGATCGAATGGCGTTCCAGGCCGCGGTGCGCGATTTCCTGGGAGAGCAGTTCGGGAGGCATCGGTATGTGTTCGCACTGCATGATCCAGTCGATGACACCAGGGAGGTGTGGCAGGGCGGACGGCGGCCGCATGTTCATGCCCATGCCATCGTTACCATGCGATCCGACACAGCCCGCAAGTCTTTCGGCAATGGCGCGCGTTTATGGCCGAGAAGGCGGGGAGCATGGTATAGACATGGAGATGACCGACCGCCGCGAATTTGGCAACCCACCGGCATTTGCGCGAAACCAGGTGCGACCGGTGAATTATGCTGGTCGTACCGAACTTAAAGGGACGAGCAGCGCTGCACAGGTTCGTTACGACAGCAAGCGCGCCAACCGGCACTCTGCGCCGAAGTCATGGCGCAGCGTCGGATATACGATATGCTACAACCGGTTCGTGCGCTGGCGCAAAGCCGGGGTCTGTTATCGGCTGCTGGCGGCGGTTTCCAAGGCTTTTGACGGCGAGATCATCATGATCGACTCCTCCTGTGTCCGCTTTCACCAGCACGCGGCCGTGGCAAAAAAGGGGGCGATGACGATGGTTGCATGGGACGTACCCGCGGCGGGCTCACCACCAAGATCCATGCGCTTGTCGATGCCGAAGGGCGGCCAATCGATCTCGTCCTGACGGCCGGACAGGCGCATGACGGCAAGCTCGCTCTCGCCATGCTCGACGCCCTCCAACCCGATGCGATCCTCCTCGCCGACCGTGCTTACGAAGTCGCTTGGCGAAGAACCTATTCGTGGCCAATTGAACCGTCCGGTCTCGCATTCAGTTCGAGCAGTCCGACAGGCTGCTGGGCCGAACAACAGCGTCGTGTCTGCGGGCGAGCAGTTTGCTAATCAGCGCTTGCCCGGCTTTGGTGCCTCGAGTAGGCGGACCGGACGTTAGGTTCCGGGCCGAAGCGACCACCGATCACCAATTTCACCAGGTCGAAACCTGGCGCTTTTGGTTCAGCCAAGGATCATCTGAGCTATTAAAATCGTGAGAACCATTGAAGCCGGAACGGCAATGAGACAACACGTCTCAACGATAATGTTTTGTCGCTTGTCCATCTTCGCCGCCTCGCGTTTTCGTTCTCATCTTGGCGTCAACGTAATGCCATAGGAAGCGGTTCAAGTCGGGGTGGGGTCAAAGAACTCGTCGGTGCTGCATATTAGCAACACCTTGTTAACCAGCGGCCGCCCGCGTTCATCCGGAACTCGGCCTCCAGCGCGACTCTAACGCCTGCTTAACGAGCGACGTCTTGTCCGCGATACGGCATGAGAGCTCTCTTTGGGACCAAGTGGCCGCGCAACATGCGCTTGCCCGTTGATGACGGCAAGATGCAGCGTATGAATGGCCAGGAATTCTTCAGCAACTGCGCAGAACGACGCTAGCACCCAAGCAAGCAACGCTCTGGCGGGTCGATGGCGGCCGATGATCTTTGATATCGAAACAACGCCTGCTGTGCCAGTCAGTGACGATGCCTGGCCATTTTCTTGCGCTCTTTCAACAAAGCCTTGTTAAATTCCCGTGCACACTCCCCGCGGTTCTCTCAGAGCCGCGAGAATCAGCGAGCAATCGATCTCCTCGGTACAAAAAACCTGTAAATCAGCTTCCGCCAATAAAGACTGAGTACGAAGCGACTTCAATCTGGCCATCTTGGCGGCACGTGCGGCGCGCTCAGCTTCGGCGACCGCTATCTCGGACCGACCATTTTCGCCAAATCGCAGCTCTGGGAACGCCAGCATTGCCTTCCATTCCGGAAGAGCCCGAAGCTACCATGGCCGATCCCGACCAAGCCTACCGGACGACATTCAGGCTGCCTACACCGCCGCTGCAAATTAGCAGCCGCCGGATGAAATCGAAGAGGACGTACGCCTTCGTATTGGTATCGGGCCGACCGAGGCATTTCCTCATCGAAACGGACGTGGAGGCCGTTTGGCTTGGAGGAGCGGCCTGACAGAGGAGCGCGTTATGTCCGCAAGGCATTCCTCATGGCCTCGTTTCACCACTGCCGGAAGCGCAGACGACCGCCGTGGCCTACTGTGCTTTGGATGCGCACAATGACGGTCGGTCGGCCTTGGAGCCGCCGACCAGGAAGATGCTGCTGAGGCCAAACCGAATGACGAAGAGTCCTATATTGTTCCTCTGTACTGAGTAGCCTCAATCCATAGTGAGAGTGCAACAGCGGGCGACCGCGCCTTAACTTCCAGATCGCGACCTCGATAGCCACCAGCTGCGATCCATACCGTTTTTGAACGCTGATCGATTTTAATGCCCCGTGCACTCGCCCAAGCGCACAGGTATGCAAAGTCTCGCTTCATGATTTCCCCACTGAGCAAATATGAACGCCAATAACTGCGAAGGTGGAGGTATGTTCCACGCGGGGACGATCACACTTTAGCATCTCCTTGCGAAACAAACTCGCCTGCTCCGAGTTTGAATCGGCACGGCTAAGGGCGGCATCAACATAGGCGATGAGGTGGCAATCGTGGCGACCGTACGACGGCGCGTCACCGAAGACCGCGTAAGCGTCTCGATCCCCTCTTACGGCTTCCCGCATTCGATCATCGACCGGACGTCCCAACTGAAGACGGGCCAGCCGATCGAACTTATCGGCGAACGTCACTCACATCGATGGTGATCTGGCGACAGTGAACTTTGGCGCCTATCACGTGAACCTGGACATTGCTAGCGAATGCCTACAGGCCGCCCACGCCCGACGCCAGCGTCAGCGACACCAAGCGTCTGGCAGTTGGCGTTCTTACCAAGCGCCGACGTATATTGCGGTGCGACGCCGACCGAGTGGCGCCCTTTTCTGGGCAGGGTGGTATCATCGACGATCAGCCAGGTATCGTCACCACCAAGTTGGCGATCGGCTCCAGCGGCCGGGTACGCCCTACAGGACAGAATGGTCGAGCGCGCTCGTCACGCGCGTCCACCCTCAACAGCCGCGAGGCCCTGCTGGATTGTTTGCGTCGTTCCCTGCATCGGGCCTGCATGGCGTTGTAGTGCGAAGACGCCCGGGTTGGAACCTGTGAGGCCTCGGGACGGGACACATCGATGACCACCTTCTCTGACGATTCGCACCGGCGAGATGCCGTCCCTGCCCCCTGCCCTTAAACACCGGTTGTTATGAAGGGAGAGCGCTCATGTCGCCATTGTCTTTGCTGCCGATGCAGAAGTGGTGGCCGAGATCGCAGTTGGATCATCACTCGGCCGGACACCCGTTCCAGTCCACAACCTCGCGGCGAATATCGGGTGACGGAGAAAGAACAATTTTTGCCTTGCAGCCCTCGACGGTGATTAGCCAGCGCCGACAAATGGTGACCTGAGACCCTTGTTCCCTCCATTTCAATGGAGAGTCCGGCGCTTCATTTCTGGCCTTATGCGGCCTGTTTTTCCAGCGCCATTTTCATGGCGAATTCGATGGGCGTGATGTTACCCAAGGCTGAGTGTGGTCTGTTGCGGTTGTAGTCCTACTTCCATAGTTCGATTGCTGCCCGCGCTTGCGTGAGAGTGGAGAACAGCGTTTCGTTCAAACATTCATCGCGAAATCGGCCGTTGAAACTCTCCACGAATCCGTTCTGCATCGGCTTGCCGGGCGCGATGTAATGCCATTCGACGCCGCTCTCCTGGCACCATTTGAGGACCGCCATCGACGTCAGCTCGGTGCCGTTGTCCGAGACGATCGTGCGAGACCTGCCGCGGCGAGCGATGATGGCGTCCAGTTCCCGGACGACGCGGGCGCCCGACAGCGACGTATCCGCGACCAGTGCCAGGCATTCCCGCGTGAAGTCGTCGACGACGGCCAAAACCCTGAACCCTCGACCATCTGTGAAGGCGTCGCTGACGAAATCCAGGCTCCAGCGCTCGTTCATCCGGCCCGGCGCGATCATCGGCCTTCTCGTTCCCAAGGCCCGCTTGCGGCCGCCACGCTTGCGGACCTGCAGCTTCTCCTCCCTGTAAAGCCGCCGCAGCTTCTTCTGGTTCATCACGATCCCTTGCCGTTCAAGCATGATGTGGATGCGCCGATAGCCGAAGCGGCGTCGTTCGGCTGCCACCGTCTTCATCGCGGCTCGAACGACGGCATCATCCGGCCGGATGCTTGTGTAGCGAACGCTCGAGCGATCGACGAAAAGAGCTTTGCACGCCCGACGCTGGCTCACCCCATGCCGCTCGCAGGCGTGGGCCACAGCGCATCGCTTGGCATCGGGCGTCACCATTTTTTTGCAGCGACATCCTTCAGGATGGCATTGTCCAGCATCTGCTCGGCCAGCAGCTTCTTCAGCTTGGCGTTCTCCTCCTCCAAAGCCTTCAGCTTGCGGGCGTCGGAAACGTCCATGCCACCGAACTTGGCCTTGTATTTGTAAAAAGTCGCTTCCGAGATCCCGTGTTTGCGGCAGACATCGGCGGTCTTCATTCCCGCCTCCTGCTCCCTTCAAAATCGCGATGACTTGTTCTTCCGTGAACCGTGAACGCTTCATTCGTCCGTCTCCTTGAGCGGGGCGGACTCTACCAAAAACTGGAGGAGCTTCAGGGTCTCAGGTCAACGGGAGCAAGCAAGTGGCGCAATTTTGGGGGCTATTGCTGTCGTTCCCGTCGGCCCTTTTGTCGTTCAAAGGGATCCTGACGCACGACTAGTTGAGGTCAGATATCAGCGGGGGGCTGGGCCGGGGAAGGTGTATCTGCCCACCCAGTTCATAGCATACTCAATCGTATCCAAACTCTTGTGCTGCCCGCTCAGCAACCCGAAGCCTGTGTCGGGAACCATCTGCCCTTCGTGGAGTTGGCTTCCTCGCCGGTCCGAGCAGGACTGCATCCAGTTGGTCGAATTTCTCCGCCCTCGACCGTTTCGATTCGGGGAGCCAAAATCCAGGAAGCAAACTTTGCTTTGCCTCCTTGATAAATACCCTAATCGCGGAGCCTGGTATTGGGCGTGAATTCATCAGCTCCCGATAAAGCGGTCACATCGGATGAGCGTTCGCGAGAAAGGGGTACCCCTTCTGTCCTTCAAATAGATCTTGCGGACCTGTCATCTTTTCGTTCCCTGACGGGCCAGACGCGAGAGTGAGCACACCATGGTTCATCGCCCAAACTGCNGGACCTGTCATCTTTTCGTTCCCTGACGGGCCAGACGCGAGAGTGAGCACACCATGGTTCATCGCCCAAACTGCAGCCTGCGTACGGTTGCGAACCCGAATCTTTCGAAGGATCGCCTTGACGTGTACCTTCACCGTCGCTTCGGCGATTCTAATCTCGCGCGCGATGGTTTTGTTGGACTCCCCTTCGACCAAACAACGCAGAATACATTTTTCCCTGTTTGACAAAATCGATAGGCCCCTCTCCATATTCTCGATTTTAGCAGCCGCGCTTGTCAAATCATCGGGTACCGCATCATATTTAAGATCAGGCCTTATATCTTGAATAAACGCCGAAGGTTCCACAGGCAACACCATCTGTCCAAGCATAACCAATTCGAGTGCTTTGATGAACGTGTCGGAAGGAGCGGCTTTTGTCAAATACGCGTCAGCCCCCGCACGAAAAGCAGAAACTATATCGCTCGATCGACAGTGATCGGCTAGCACAACAACATGACTGTTCGCACAAATTGCCTTAAAGTGAGCAATCTGTGCGAATTCAGCATCTGCATCAGTACCGCCGACATCCATTATGAGTAAGATGGGCCGGTGCTGGGGTACCGGCTTCTGCAGAAGATCGTGAACACAAGCCGCAGAAAAAAGAATACGAAACTTTGCTGTATCCAAGATTCGACTAAGGCCCTCTCGGAGTAACTCGCTCGGCCCGACGAGAACCGTTACAAAGGATTGTTTTGTCATCGTAGCTCCCCAGCCCGCCCGGTAAGGCGCTCGGCGCGCCAACCGCATTAACGTTAACGTTACGCTAGGAAAACCCTAAGCCAAAATACCGCCCTTAGGCGTAGGGCAGCATCGAGACTCGGGTTTCACAAGCCCGTGGCCTTGGGGAGGCATGATGCGGGCGCCACGGCGCCGCCATCGTGGCGTTGGACGCGCGGCAGTGAGGGTTGCCGGGGCTTGGTTTCCCGCGTTTCCCGCGATGCCGCTCCCGCGTGCCAGTTGCGTCGTTAGGCGGCTCTTCGTTGCGTTGGATGGCCTTGCCGTCAAAGAGGTTCTTCTGCAGCGCAGCACATTGGACGAGCTCGTCCAAGTCAGTGCTTCATCCATAGGGAGTGCCCACAAAGGGATAGTTGTGCCGCAGGCGGTGAAGGGCCACGATGAGGAGAGTCTTGCTCCGTCAACCCATGCTCGACCAGTTTGGGAGGCATGGTCACCAGAAGGTGAAAGCTACACGCCATGGCTACAGAGTACAATTCCTTGCCCGTCACTCCCTCGTCACAGGCCGGCGGCCGCAGGGGGACAAAGGCCGTCCTGCTGGTCTTTGGACTCTCCGGAGTCGCCGCCCTGGGAGGGGGCGCGGTCAGAAACTGGGAGCCCATCAACTGGAAGGTCATCGGGGCTGTTTCCAGAGCCGTGGCGCAGAAGGTCAACGATGCCTCCGGAGCCGCGGCGCAGAAGGTCGAGGATGTTTCCGGGGCCGTGGTGCAGAAGGTCGAGGATGTTTCCGGGGCCGTGGTGCAGAAGGTCGACGATGTCTCCGCAGCCGTGGTGCAAAAGGTGTCTGCTGCTATCGACAGCTGGCAAGATCAACCGGTTCGAGCCACGGCCGAACCCAGCGCGATCGTGTTGGGACCGGGTGCGTCGGCCGTAACGTTGGGGAGCGCCGCCCCTGCCGTCCCCACCAGTACCGAGCGCCCAAAAACCCTCAGCACAGGACCGGATGCGTCGGCCGTGGCGTTGGTCGAACGCAACGCTGTCCCTCCCGTTCCCACCAGTGCCCAGCGCCTCCTCAGTACGGCGCCAGACCTGCCAACCGGAAGCCAGTTCGGCGTCGGCGACCGCCTCAAGGTCGTGTTCTACGAGCGCGTCGACATCGAAGAAGACAAATGGGGGGGCGCGTCCTCAGCCTCGGCCCTACGCGGTATCGTGCAGCGTCCGGAACTGAGCGGCGAGTATACTGTCCAAGAGGACGGCACGATTTCCATGCCCTTGCTTGGCTCCATTCCGGTCGCCAACCGGTCGGCGCAACAGGTACAGGCCGACCTGGCGGCTACCTTCGAACAACTGCTGGGCCGCAAAGGACTGGTCAACATCCTGTCGCTGGAGCGCCCGCCCATTTACGTACTGGGGCCAGTCAAGAATTCGGGTTCGTTCAAGTACGCGCCCGGCATGACGATCCTGCACGCCATCGCGCTGGCCGGCGGCCTCGACCGGAGCCCGGGCGAGCCGTGGCAGAAAATTGAAGCCGTGCGTGAAACCCAGAGGCGGGGCGGGGCGATCGATGCAATTTCGAAGTTGCTCGCCCGCGTGGCGGTGCTGAAAGCCGAGCGCGACGGCACGGCGCCCAAGATCCCGCGCCAGTTGCTGGAGTTCGCCGGCGCGACTGAAGCCGCCAACCTCGTCAGCGAGCAGAGCGACCGGCGCAAGGCCGTCGCCACGACCCGCAAGGATCGCGAGCGCACGATCTTGCGTGCACTGGAAGCGGCCAGGCAAGATGTTGCCGCGTATGGGCACATGGACTCGCTCGACGAGCTCGTCAAGCTGCGCGAGGATCGCGTCAACAGCATGCGCACGCTCGTGAATCGCAACGTTCTCAGCATGACGGTGATGGATCAGGTCCGGAGCGAGTTGTCCGACGCACAACAGCGTCGGCAGGATGCCCTCAACCAGTACGCGATGGCCAAGCAGCGCCTTGCTTCGCTGGAGGCTGAGGCGTTGCAGACCCAGGCCGACCTCAGGAACGATCTGGAGGTTGAGATCGAGTCCACTGAGACCCAGATCGCAGCCAACACGCGCGACTTGAACGCCAGCGAAGGCGTCCTGGACACGTTGCCGATGAACCGCGCCCAGGCTGTGAACGCGAACAGCGTAACCTACCAAATCGTGCGGCAATCGGCAGCGGGGCCGGTCAGCATCGAGTCCCCCGGGATGACCCTGTTGCAGCCGGGCGACCTCGTCAACATAATCGTGGCCGAAGGCGAGCCAGACGCGCTGGGCGGTTCGCCGGTCTCGACCTCGTCCCTGACCGGCGAGAGCTCGCCGGCCGGGTCCACTCTCAACGATGCAGGACCTGGCAGCGAGGTGGCGGAGCAGCCAATCGGTCCGAATTGATGGCCGCAAGGAAACTGTTCTGCACGGCACGGTCTGCGTGAATGAACTCGTCGGGCCGACGTGGGAGCCGCAACGATCACTCGCCCACAGCTTGAACCGTTTCACGAACGGGCATATCCGTCTCCGCCGAGTTCGAAGTGTGGCTTGGACTGCCCGCCGTGGGTAGTCAGGAATAGGGTCTTCACTTCCCGCGCCGGCGATACGAAACTTCTACAAACAGGGCAAACCCCCGGGCGCTCCATGGCTGACCAGCAGCGCGCAACAAGGACAGGAGTTCGCGATGTCTCAGTCATCGGTGCACAACCCTAACGTGCGGCTTCTGTAGGACACGCCATGCCCCAGGATGCTGTTATCGATGTGACCGTGGAGGCCTTGCCGGACATCGCGAGACTTGAAGCCATTTGGAAGGAGCTCGAAGCCCGAGCAACTCACTCATTCTACCTGTCCTGGCTCTGGATCGGAACTTGGCTGCGGCATCTGCCGGGGGGCGCTCAACCACATATTCTGGTCGCCCGGACGTCAAGCAGAATCGTTGGGTTGGCGATTATTTGCCGGCGGAGCACCTGGAGCTTCGGGCCACATGCGCGGGCGCGTTGGCTACTCAATGAAACCGGCGATGTTCGTTTCGATCGATTGTTTATCGAGTACAACAACATTCTTGCGGAGCGATCCCTGGCCGATGCCACCAGGGTGGCATGCCTCGAGGCCTTAGCGCAGCACTTGCGCTACTCTGACCAGCTGGTGCTCTCCGGAATCGATCCGGACTTTGAGCTGGCCGCTTGCCGCACTGCGGGCCGGGCCGGGCTCCTTACCGATGTGAGAGCGGACGATACGGCGCGGTGGATCGATTTCGCAGAAGTCCGCCGGAAAGGCGGAAATTTCCGCGCCACATTGGGCCGCAATACTCGGCAGGCGGTAAGCCGCGCCATGCGGTTATATACTGAACGCGGCCCCATTGCGTTCCAGACCATGGAAGGCACTTTGGAGGCGCTCGCCGCGTTTGATTTGCTGGCCGAGCTTCATCAGGCGCGGTGGGGACGCAAGGGCGCCTTTGCCAATCCGAGCTTCCGCCGATTTCACGAAGACCTCATTGCACTCGGAGTTCCCACTGGGACCGTGCGCATCTCGCGGACGTTGGCTGGGGACCAGACAATTGGGGTCTTGTACAATTTCGTGCATGACGGCCGTGTTTACAACTACCAAAGCGGCTTTCTCTTTGAGCGCGACGGCCGGCTTAAGCCTGGGCTTATCAGCCATGTTCTGGCTATCGAGGACAGCATCGGACGCGGGGAGTGCAGCTACGATTTTCTGGCAGGCTTCTCGGGGCACAAGTCGCACCTGGCCAATGCGGAGAATCCCATGAAGTGGATCGCTATAGGCAGAGACGGTCCAGAGCGCCGCATCGAGGCAAAGTTGCGCGGTGCCAAGCGGGTGCTAGGGACCATTGCTGCGAACATGAAAGAGGCCATGGCTTGAAGCGCCAACCAAAGAAGGAGGGTCCATCTTCACTCTATATCGCCCACCGGACGAGCGCTGTTTGAAGCACAGCGCGGCGGGCTCTCTAGTCTATGTTTCAGCGTGGCGGAATTGGTAGACGCACCGCACTGTTGATGCGGCGCCGACAGGCTTGTAGGTTCGACTCCTACCGCTGGAGCCATCATTTTAGGTCGTTGAAGAAGGGCATTTCGGCCCCTTCTGCCCGACGCGCGAGTACTTTTGGTCCACCGATACGCCTCCCAGTAAAGAGATCCCTGGAGCGCCAGTTCACTGTCAGTCCGGCAAGAGACATTTGGCAGTTTCGCCTCCGGGCATACCCCTTGCGAGCAGCGGTATGCCTGGGTGTTTTGACGTAGCCCATCCATACACCAAAATATCCACCAGGCGCTCCTTGCTTTCGCCCCTGCGTGATTGTTTCATCGGGGAAAGCCGCATGAATGGCGCTGCCGTTCATTTGAAAGAATTGCACTTGTGCGCATGAGCGCTCCCAGCGATCGGCATCCACGTATGACTCCTGACTGCTACCCTGAGCTCGACTTTATCGAATTTTCTGACGCGGGCGGGAACGATCGTCATGGCGTGGGCGCGAGCTGGAATTCTCATGCTGTCTCGGTTCGGCCGGAACATCGATTAATCGGCGTCAGTCAGCTTCTTGTGGAGCCGGCACCGCCCCCTCCAAACGTCTTGGGTAAAATCGAGCTGAGACCCGAGACCATAATGCCGGTTCTCGAGAATGATGGTTTAGAGATCCTGGCATTCATGCTCGATGTGGAGCCGAACGTCGTCCGCGAGATAGGTGTTTGCCTCAACGAAGAGGAACGGCGGCGCGCCGAGGGGTTGAGACTGGAGCGGGACCGCCGGCGCTTTGTCGCTACACGTGGGCGACTGCGTCAGGTCCTCGCTTCCAAACTGGGAATCTCGCCATCCGAGGTCGAACTAGAATATGGGCACCGAGGCAAACCACACCTCTCGCACTGCATGGGTGCTCGCGATCTGTGCTTCAGCGTCTCACGATCCGGAGATGTCGCGGTCGTCGCCCTCTCGACCAGGCAGGAGGTCGGGGTGGACATCGAGGCAGTTCGCCCTGTGCCCGAAGCGGACGAGATCGCAGCGCTCTGCTTTTCCGCCTCCGAGTATGGGGCCTACACCGCCCTTGGTCCCGAAGACCGGCTGGAGGGCTTCCTCCGGCGCTGGACCCGGCTGGAGGCTATCTCCAAGGCCCTGGGGTGCGGCTTAGGACAGCCCTCTTCCTGGGATGAAGGGGATTGGGCTGTCCGTAGGTTCGTACCGAAACCTGGGTACATCGGGACGGTGGTAGTCCGGAATTGGTAGTCCGGAATTGAAGTGCCCGCGATGCCATCATTCGCTTACGATGCACTGTGAATAAACGAGGGCACGCAAGTTCATTAACGGGGCAGCGCTCCACAACGGGCAGCGCTCCACTCACATGTCCGGGCGTACGGATGACGAGTTTCATGGTGAAACAGTCGTGCTGAGGGAGTTGGGATGCGGGTCGTGAATCATGAAGGAAGTGGTTCGGGAGGCCCTGTGTCGGCAAACGTGATGCATATCCCGGAGCTTCTCGCAAACCTCGCGGTTAAGGACATAAAGGTCTGGGTAGAGGGCGATCGGCTGCGGTGCAACGCCCCAGCTGGCACACTGACGGCGGAGTCTTCCGACCAGTTGCGGAACCGGAAGGGCGAAATCATCGCCTTTCTGAACATGGCCACGGCGGCGGCTCGGCAACAGCCTGCAATCATTCCCCTGCAGTCTCGTGGAACACGCACGCCCATTTATGCCGTACCCGGGCATATCGGCGCCCCCTTCTCATTCTCGGACCTGTCGAAGCACCTGGGCGGCGATCAACCGTTTTACGCACTCCAGCCGCCTGGCTTCGATGGGCAGAGCGAGCCGATGGACCGCGTCGAAGATATCGCCAAGTACTTCGCCCGCCAGATCGTCGAATATCAGCCCACTGGTCCATACATCATCGCCGGTTACTGCTCCGGTGCTGCAACCGCTTTCGAGCTGGCCAAAATCCTGTGTGGACGCGGAGCGGAGATCCCATGCGTAGCGCTGTTTGGCCCTCTTCACCCCACCACCTTTAGCAAATTGCCGCGTCTGCTGTATTTCAATGCTAGCCGTAGCGCCGAGTCACTCCTGCGAGAGATGGCGAAAATGCCGACATTCGGTGCCCGTCTCCGACATTTCGGCAGTCGCCTGCGGAATCTCGGCAAGCGCGCCATCGTGACCCCCATTCGCAGAAGCAAAGAGCCTGTCACGTCAGATCCGGTGCTGGCGAGCAGAGCTCGGCTCAAATCCGCGGCGATCACGGCTTTGCGGCGGTACATTCCCACTCCGTATTCGGGTCGAGTATGCATATTCCTTCCGAACAAGGCCTGGATGCGATCGGGTGCAGCACCGCACCGCTGGCTTCGAGTGGTGCCCCATGCCGAATTCTATTTCGGGCCCGAGGACTGCAACGATACCCTTATGCTGGAGGAACCGGACGCACCTGCCATCGCAGAGCTTTATCGCCAAGCAACCCAAAAAGCTGAACGATCTGCTATCGGGAGCGCATCTCATGAATGAAGTCCTACCTATCGCGGTGGAAGGCGGAGCGCTTCCTCTGCTGAAAGATGCCGATCATCAGGCGCTGGTCGTCGAGTACAACGCCACAGCAGCGCCCTACCCGTCGGACAGGACGATCATCGATCTCTTCCTCGACCAGGCGATGCGTAATCCTGATGCCGAAGCGATCCGCTTCGGCGACGCAACGCTGACGTACCAGCAGCTCAACGAACGCTCCAACCAAATGGCTACGCATCTGAGCTCGACCGGCGTGGGGCGGGGCCGGATTGCCGTTGTGTTCATGGAGCACTCCATTGAAGTCGTCGTCGCGATCTTAGGCGTCCTGAAGTCGGGCGCGGCCTATGTGCCGGTGGATGCGGCAACACCGAAGGGGCGTCTCGCAACAATCCTGAAGGACATTGCCAACGGGACCGACGGGCGGGCGCCGGTGGCGATCACTCAGACGCGCTTGCGGTCCGTCATTTCCCCGGACCTTGCCGACATTTTCGTGCTCGACGCCGATTTCGGGTCGATCTCGGCTCAGCCGGTCTCGGCCCGACCGTCGGCTGCCACTCCGCACGGCGCCGCCTATATCATCTTCACCTCCGGCTCGACCGGCACGCCCAAGGGCGTCGTGATCGAGCACCGGAACCTGGTGAATTACATCTGGTGGGCCGCTCGGGTGTACAGTTCCGGCGAACGTCTCGCATGGCCCCTTTTCTCATCCCTCGCCTTCGACCTGACCGTGACGACGCTCTTCACGCCACTCATCACCGGTGGCCGCATCGTGGTCTATCTTGGTGATCCCGGAATCCAGAGCATGGTGGTTCTCAAGGTCATCGACGACAATGCCGTCGATATTATGAAGCTGACGCCGGCGCATCTCGCGATGATCCGCGACCGCAATCTTGGGACCACAAGGCTGCGCAAGTTCATCGTGGGTGGCGAGGACTTCAAGACCGAATTGGCTCGCGATATCACGAAAGCCATCCCCCATCCTGTCGAGATCTACAACGAGTACGGACCAACCGAGGCCACGGTGGGCTGCATGATACACCGTTTCGACATCGACCGGGACCAAAGCTCATCGGTGCCGATCGGCGTTCCGGCCGCCAATGCGGGCATCTACGTCCTCAGCAAGGCACATCAGCCCACCTCCCCCGGCATTGTCGGTGAGATGTTCATTGCCGGCGACGGCTTGGCGAGGGGCTATTTCAATCGCCCTGACCTCACTGACGAACGGTTCCTTACGGCCCCCGATCCCCGAGATCGGTTTTCGCAGCTGCGGCTGTACAAGACCGGCGATCTCGCCCGCTGGAATGCGGAAGGGCGCCTGGACTTTCTCGGCCGCGCCGATCATCAGGTGAAGGTTGGTGGCGCGCGTGTCGAACTGGGCGAGATCGAAGCGCGGCTTCTGAAGCACTCGGACGTTCAGGAATGCGCTGTCGCTGCCATCGCCACCTCGGTCGTGAAATCGGCGACACAACTCGGCCATGTCGAACCGCCAGAGGTCGAAGACGGCATCGCACGACTTGTGGCCTACTATGTCTCGTCGAAACCTGTGACTGTGGCGGCCCTGCGCGCCCATCTTGCCGAAGAACTCATGGAGTCCATGATCCCCACACACTATGTTCGCCTCGAACGGATGCCGCTCACGTCCAACGGGAAGATCGACCGCACCTCGCTTCCCGAACCGACGGCGGAAAACATCCAGCCTGCACAAGACTTCGCCGCTCCCTCGACGGAGACCGAGAAGATGGTGGCCGCGCTGTGGTGCGATCTCCTCCAGGTCGAGTCGATCGGCCGGGACGACAACTTCTTTGGCCTGGGCGGGCAGTCGCTGTTGGTGATGCGGGCGGTGTCAAAAATGCGAAAGACCTTCGGCGTCGACGTGCAGCTTCGCAATCTCTTCGAGCGCCCGACAGTGGCCGGACTGGCGGAAGTGATAGACGCAATGCGCTGGGTGGCCGATTCCAGAGCCCCTTCACTCGAGGGACCGAGAGAGGAAATCGAACTCTAGCTTTCGAACGGCCCTCCGAATGGCCTTGGGGCGGATGAAGATGATGGACAACGCTTGGGTACCGTCGCGAGGATCGGGGCTGCCGTGGACAACGGGGGAGTATGAACTCCTGCGGGACCAGGTCCGCCGGTTCGTCGAGGAGGAGATCAAGCCCTGTGCGGATCGCTGGGAAGAGGACGGGTTCGTTCCCCGTCCGGTCCTGCGCCGCATGGGCGAACTCGGCTTCTTCGGCATCCGCTACCCGGCCGAGTATGGTGGTGCCGAGATGGATGCGGTTGCATCGACGGTCTTCGCCGAGGAGCTCGGGCGCTCGACCTATGGCGGCGCCGCCGATGCGATGCTGGTCCATAGCGACATGGCTTCCATGTATGTCTTTCACGACGGGACCAAAGCCCAGCGGGCCCGCTGGATGCCGGGCATTGTCAGCGGCGAGGTGATCACCGCGGTCGCCATCACGGAGCCGGATGCCGGATCGGACGTGAAGGCCATCCATATGCGCGCGACCCGAGAGGGCGACTCTTACGTGCTCAACGGCACAAAGCTCTACATCACGAATGGCGTCCACGCAGATCTCTACTGCGTCGCCGCCAAGACCGATCCCTCGGCAGGAAGCAACGGAATCACGATGTTCCTGGTCGAGAAGGGCACGCCGGGCTTCAGCGTCGCCCGCGAGTTGGACAAGCACGGCTGGCGCTCCTCCGATACCGCGGAGCTCGTCTTCGACGGTTGCCGTATCCCCGCCGAGAGCGTGCTCGGCGCGGAGGGACAGGGCTTTTACTCCATCATGCGCAACTTCCAGAACGAGCGCCTTGTCCTCGCGGCCATGGCGATAGGGACGGCCGAGGCGGCGATCGATATGACCCTCGCCTGGGTGAAAGCTCGCCGCGCATTCGGGGGCGCCCTTTGGGACTTGCAAGCGATCCGTCAACGTCTCGCGATGCTTTCAGCGAAGGTGGAGGCAAGCCGCCAGTTTCTCTATGCCACCGCTTGGCGCATGGCGGCGGACCAAGATTGCATGCGCGAGATCTCGATGTTGAAGGCCATTTGCGGCGAACTGGTCAATGAGGTTGTCTATGCGTGCGTGCAGTACCACGGCGCCATGGGCGTCATGCGCGAGAGTCCGATCGAGCGGATAACGCGTGACGCCCGCATCCTGTCCATCGCCGGCGGCGCAACGGAGGTGATGCTGGAGGTGGTCGCGTCGATGTCGTGAGCCCAATGCCGCCACATCACGAGTCGCCTGCAAACGCCAGCTCAAGAATCATCCTGGCGGCCATCGACGAGATCAGTCTGGAGCGGCGGCGCCCGCGGTTCTTCGTGCACAGGGCCGGCGGCAGAATCCAGGTTCGTCGCGAAGGCCAGGATCAGTGCCGCACACGCACCCTCGATGCTGACGGCGAGCGTCCAGCCCAGGACCAGGCCTTGAAGTCCACCAATTTTCGCTCCCGCGATCACCAGGCACAGCTCCAGCAATCCGCCAAGCGCGAACCAGCGAGATGCCTTGCGCATCCTGTCGCCCAACCGCGCCAGCGTGCAGGCATGAAATTTAAGCGTTGATCCCAACAGGCTGAAGCCGAGGAAGCGCAGGCTCGAACCGGCGATCTCAGGATAGGCAGGATTGAAGACGGCAAGGACTGTCTGCGAATAGGTGAAGATGAAGACGGCGCAGACCAGCGAGAAGAGCAATGACGCCATCACCGATAAAAGAATGTCGTGTCTGGATTGTTTCGGGCTCGCTCTCACTACGGGGAACAGGACCGTGGCCATGGCCGCGGGAATCAACGAGGCCATGGAGACCAACATCCATAAGCATACGAAGGCAGCATTGATGGCCGGCGATAGGAGAACTAGCACGAGGTAGGGCATGATGATGCCCGGAGCCTGCAAGGCCACGTCGAGCGCGTAGTGGTCGAAGACCTTCTTGCGGAGCGTTTGGAGCAGCTGGAAGTCCGGAGGCCCAACGAGTTTACGCGCACCGCCCCGCGTCAACAGGTCCACGCCGACGAGGGATGCCAGCAGGCCGGCCGCCCAGCTCAGAAGAAGCGCGGCATGGGAGGTGTAGCCGCCAGCCGCGGCGGCGGCGATCAGCATCAGCTTCAACGTACCGAACAGCACTAGCCGAACCATCCTGCCGGCGCTGCGCAGGTTGCCCAGGAATGCCTGGTCGGCCACGATGGCGAGAACCGTCAGACCGCAGCCGAGGACGAACGCAATACCCTCGAACCAGCCGCCGATCAGCGCGGTCGGGGTATAGAAGTACGCGTGCCCGAGGACGAACAACAAGGCGAGGACGACCGCCAGGAGCACCCCGACGCACGCTGCTGCGGCCACCAGGCCGCGCTCCTTGCCAGGATTCCGGACGATCTCGCCGACCAGCATGGTCCCGAGCCCCGCCTCTCCCAGCGTGCCGATAAGTCCCATCACGGACAGTAGCGCAGCGGTGTTGCCGATCACCTCGGGCGGAAACAGCCGCGCCGCGAGCCACCAATAGACAAACCCAAGACCGGCCGCTGCAGTCGTTCCGATTGCTAGAGCGCCGGAATTCATCACGAGCGCGGAACTTTTGCGAAGCTCTCGGCGTATGCGAACAATGGCCGTTCCGGCGCGGTCTACCGACACGGTTGCTGTCCCGAACCTTGCTGCGCCGGCACTGCGGACCTGGCGGCGGCTGGGCGCAGGACGTCCCGGTAGACCTGCTCGATCCGGGTCACGACCGCTCCGGCCTTGAGGCGCTCGACCCTGGCCAGGCTTGTCGCCTCCAGGCGGGCGAGTAAGGCGCGGTCCTCCAGAAGTGTCTGCATTGCGTTGGCGAGGGCGTGCGCGTCACCGCTCGGCACGAGAAGGCCTGTTTCGCCATGATCGACGATATCCGGCATCCCGCCGATGTCGGTTGCAACGACCGCCTTGCCGGACGCCATCGCTTCCATGATCACTGTCGCGCAGGCTTCTGGCCCCACCGACGGCAGCACGCCGAACAGACAGCGCCGCCATGCATGCATTATGGCGGAATGCGGCCACATGTTAAAGACTCGAACGTTCGGCGGAAATTCGGTTGGCGTATCGGCGACCCGGCGCCCGACCAGGACTAGTTGCGGCGCACCCTCCAGGCTGGCATAGGCCTGCAGGAGAACGTCAATGCCCTTAAGACGCGTCAAGTCCCCGACGAACAGGATGAATTCGTTCCCGGGGAGCCCGCGCAGGCAGGCATCTTCGGGGCCCAGCACTTCGACATCGTCGGGCACGAAGTTGGGGATGACGTCGTAAGGGGCGCGGCCTTGGGTGAGTCCGGTGTGACGGGCCACCGCGTGGCTCACCGCGATAAACCGGTCCACCACGCGCCGAGCGGCGAAGCTCGACGCCCAGTTGCCCAAGCTAGTCGCGGCTGCCTTCACGGCGCCGTAGTGGCCTGTGGCGCAGGGCAGGCACTTGGCCGGTGCTGCCCCACTGCAGAGATGGGTGCCCAAGTGCATGAAGTTCTTTTTGGCGCAGACAAGACCATAATCGTGGAGCGTAACCACGAGGCGTGCCCCCCCCAGACCTTTGAGCGGCAGGAAGGACGCGTAAATCCAGTTATGGGCGTGAACGATGTCCGGCTCCTCCCGGTCTACCAGCCGCTTCAGGGCAAGCACCAGTTCGGGATCCGGGAAAGGCGGTGCATGGCGACGCTCGGGATCGGTGTGGAGGCCCGACAGGCGCTGGAGCGTGCCGCGCAGGCGATGCACGGGGACCGGGCCGTCCAGCTCGGTTTCGGGCGATCCGGGATGCATCATGGTCCCGACGCTGACATGGTGACCCCGCTGCGCGAGCGCTGCGCCGAGATTGCGGACGTGCCGCTCCTCTCCCCCGATCACCGGAGGGTAGAACTGCGATAGCAGCAGGATGCGCATGATCGAACCTCATTTCAGATGCGCGGCACCAGCGTCGAAACCCTGCGATAGAGCCGGTTATCCTCTGGTCGATAGAGCCGCGCCTCGGCTGTCTGGCGAGTTGCCAAGGTGGGCACCGGGATTTCTTGCGTCCAGGTGTCGCCCGGCGCGACGGCGACCGATCGGAATACGGCGAACGGTTGCCCATCAAGAGTGATTTCCAGGTCGAACCGCTGAGGCTGGGTCTCGGCGCTCCTGATGCCGACGGTGATCCGGCCGGCCCCGCCACTGGCCCATGGCAACAACCACAACTCCGTGTATTTGAATTCCCGGTGGTGCGCTTCGTCCCGGACGGCCAGCGCATAGGCACTGGTCGCCACAAGCATCGCCAGCATCACCGCGGCCCCCTGCCAAAGCCGCAGCGGCACCAGAGCCGGCCAGGCTGGCAGGTCGGGAGTGTCGCGTCGGATGGCGGCCACCAGCGCCGCGGCGGCCGTCACCACGCAGCACCAGACCGCCCAGCCGAGCGGTGTAAGGGAGCCTATGGCATTCAGGGCAAAGCCCCCGGCAATCGTGGCTCCGAAGCTTGCTCCGACCGCGTAGGTGAGGTGTTGCAGCACTGAGGTGGTCCGGACGCCAATGGCCCGCACGATCGAGTGGCCCGAGACCAGGAACACCATGGGCGCGCCAAAAAGGGTACGGAGGAACACGCTGTCGCTGACCGCAACGGCCGCCACCGTGGCCACGGCCCACAAACAGGCGGCCAGAAGGTCCCGCTTGCTAGGAGTTCCCATGCAATCCCCTCACGTCGTAGATCACAATCGAGCCGTTGTCGTAGATGCGGGCGACGCCCGGGATATCATTGAACTTAAGCAGGGCTGCGCTCGAAAGCGGCAGTCCCTTCTGCCGTTGCCACGGCTGAAAGTAAAAGCCGAGTACGGGCGGCGCCGTGGTCAGGCGCAGGTCCACCAGCAGGAAATCAATGTCGCTTCCCGCCAAGGCCCAAAACTCTTCAGACCCCAATGTCTCGCCCTCGAATATACGCGCGGCATCGACGCCCTCTTTGATCCTGACCCTGACGTCCTGCCGGCCGTAGCTCGCAAGCAAAAGGCGGTTGATACGGTCGCTGGTGAAGCGGTTTCCTGCACCGAGCCACTCCTTGGTCCAGCGTGCCGTTTCGATTCCCATGGGCTCGATCGAGTCCTGATCAGCGCCGACCTTGTAGCGCCCATGGATGGGATTGATCGTAGCGCTCGCGACGCCGCCCACGACGATGATCGCCAGAGCGACGGCCGGAACGATGCGGCGCCACCCGCGCGGCGTGCGCCCCTGCCAGAAGTGGACGATGCTCACCGCGACCACCAGCCCGACGCCGATGAACACGAACGTTCCCATGCGGTTGCCGATTTCCCATCCAGCGCTGGTCAGTCGGAAGGCCACCGAGAGTGGAAGCCCGAAGGCTAGCAAGGTGAGGAGCACGAGGCGGCTGTCGCGCCAGCGGCGTTTGAGAATGGCCTGAATCGCACGCCAACCGGACCGCTCGTCACTCGGCGCAGCCATAGCCAGTGATCGAAAGAATCCCGTTGCCAGGCCAAGTGCCAGCAGCAGGAGCGCCAGCAAGGTGGTCATTTGCATGTAGAGGGCCTTGTCCGGCGCTCCGAGGTGTTCCGACACTGGGGTGGCCGCGCCCAGGATCTTCGCGAGCAAGGTGTCGATGCCGGCCTGGATCACCGGGCCGAAATAGGCTGCGAGAGGGACCCCACGGGCCTCCGCCCACAGGAACGGCAGACCTATGGCCAGGCTCGCCGTGAGGCCCACGACGACCGCGGCCCCAATCCGCAGGGGGTCGTGCCGGCGCAGCGCCTCGAGTCCCGCCAGCGCCGCGAAATAGATGGCGGCAAAGGCGGCCGAAAGATGATGCGTGACCGCGAGGCTTGCCAACAGCAAGGCAATCAGCCCAAGCGACTTCAGCCTCGGTCGCCCGACGAGGTCCCTGGAGGCGGCTTCGACCGCGAAGGTCAGCACGCACAGCATGATGCCGGCGCTCTCGTAGGCGAAACTCGAGTCGAACAGGAAGAAGGTCGAGCAGCCCATATAGACGAGACAGGCGATGGCCGAGATGCGCGGCGATCCGGCGATGCTCTCGAGCAACAGAAACAGGGCACTGATGAAGGTGCCCTTGAGGACGGCCAACAAGAGCGTCCCCGCCACAACCAAGGGCAGTCCCGTAAGATCGACGATCGCCGTCGTCAGGATTTCCAGGGCGGGATACTTTGGGCCGATCGGGAATAGCGGGTTGGACAGGAACAGCCGGCGAGCCGTGATGAGATCTTGGGCTGCAATCCAGTGCAAGAACTCGTCGTAACCGCTGAAGCTTGTCGGGGAATAGACCCTCTTGCAGTAGAACAGGGCTTCGGCAAGCAGGAACAGAAGGCACAGGCGCTCGCCGCGGGCTGTCGTCGGCCAGGCGATGCGAAGGCTGGTCGGAACCACGAGGAGGACAACACCGGACCAGAAGAGCAGCGGCGCCACGTCATAGCCCCGGCGCCCGGCCGCGTGCCCGGCCACGACCAGGAGCAGAGCCGCGGCGACAGTCATGCACAGACTCGCGATCCATCCGGAGTTGGCCAGTTGCGGCGGGGGATCTGCGCTGCCGCCGCGAAGGTCGGGGCCGATAACGGCCGAGATGAGGCGTATCCCGGCCCTGATCGGGTTTATCCTAGCTCCCACGGTGAAATGAGCCGAAATCATCAGCCTCATGCCCCCGTCGCAGGAGGCCACGAGATCACGCCGCCGGGAGTCAATCGGACCGGGGAACGGCTGCTCAGGACATCGCAATAGACGTCGCCCACCTTTTGCGCGCAGGCATCCCAGTCGGGCAACGCCAAATCCGGCACCTCCCGACGGGCCTCCAGTTCCTCGGCCATGGCAGCGGCCAGTTCCTCCGAACCGGCCTTGCACGAAATCGCCCGGCACAGGCCATTCGCGGCCAGCTCCCGCAGACCGGACGTGTCGCTGACGAGGACCGGACGGCGCAGCGACAGGGCTTCCATCACCGCAACCGGATGGGCTTCGTACTCGCTGAACAGCACGAACAGCCCGGCACTCGCCAGCAAGTCTGCCATTTTCTGCCGCTCCAATCCTGGGATGGCTGCGATAGTGACCCGCTCCTCCAGACCGAGCGTCGCGACCAAGCGCCGCAATTCTCTCTCGTAGGGCCCTGTACCGACGATGTGCAGCCGCACGTCCGGTATCCTGCGGATCAGTTCGGGCAAGGCCGCGATCGCCCGATGATGGCCCTTGTAGCGCTCCAGCCGGCCGCTCGAGACGATCAGGTGCGGATCGACCTTGATGCCGGGGCTTGGAGCCGGCATCGCGGCGCCGTTGGGGATAACGACAAACCGCTCCCGCGGCACGCCCATTCTCGCGCTGAAGAAATCGGCTTCGAATTCAGAGACGCCGATCAGCCGCGCGGCCCGGGCTACCAGCGGCCGGAGCAGCGCATGCTGGGTGCTGCGCATGGCGTTGCGCAGCCAGGAGGAATGCCCGCCGCTGTGGAAGGTCAGGACGAACGGCAGGTGCCCGCGGATGACCGCAAGCAGTCCGATCGGCACCACGAAACTGCTGTAACCCTGGAAGTGGACAAGATCCCAAGCGCCGCGCCGGATCGCGCTATAAATGCCGGGTGCCACATAGAGGTCCAGTTCCCTTGGCCAGGCCGGCACGCGCCGCACACGCATGCCGAGCACCTCCTCCTCAACCGGCAGTTCCCCCGAAGGATCGGTAGTGAGCACGTCGACTGCGTGGCCACGCGCGACCAAGCGGGGACCGACCTCCTGGATGTGGGTTTCAGTGCCGCCCATGAAGGGGTAGCAGCGAGCGGCAACCATCAGGATTCGCATCAGGCTTACCCGCCGTCACCACAGGCTGTCGCGCCTCGCCTGTGCTGTTGGTGTACCCTTTCACGCAGGATGGTCTTGAGGACGCGCCAGCCGTCGGGGATGGCGCGCAGATGGCTCACTCCACTGATGCGCGGAGCCTCGAAGCTCGCCACCTCGACGATGTTGAGGTGATTCTTCAATGCCCGTACGTTGATGAGGGTCTCTATCTCGAAGCCATCGCAGTCGCAATTCAGCGTGCCGACGTGCTTGGTCCAGAAGGCTATGTATCCGTAGCATAGATCGGAGAACCAGCCGCCATAGAGCAGCCGCACGAACAGGGTCAGCCCCCTGTTGCCGAACATCCGGAACAGCGACATGTCGTCGGTACCGGCGCCCTGAATAAAGCGTGAACCCTTGACGAGATCCGCGCCGGCCATCAGAGCACTGACAAAGACAATCGCCTGCTCCGGGACCATGGAGCCGTCAGCGTCCAGCATGACGATGATGTCGCCCGTCGCGGCCCGGAATCCCGCTTGCAGTGCAGCGCCCTTGCCCAGCCGGGGTTCCATGACAACCTTCACGTCCGCGCGCAGGCGGCGCGCGACCGCGACCGTGTCGTCAGTCGAACGACCATCCACGACAATAATCTCATGCGCCCATTTGGGGATGCGCGGCAGAAGCCAAGGAAGGTTCTCGGCTTCATTGAGCGTTGGGACGATAAAGCTTACTCGGGGCAGAGTCAGTGCTCGCTGCAGTGCAATATCAATCGGGTCGGGCGGCGATACGGCACCGACGTGGGCGAGATTGCTGGGGAGACGCTCATTCATGGCAGCGCCGTGAGGTCGAGTGATGGGACCTAAGGAGCGGGCTGAAAGTGCGCCCGGACTGCCGGTGTCGGGCCAGGTAATAGGCCCCGTAGACGACTTGACATGCTAGACCGAAGCTGTTTGCGGCAGTGCGCATGCAATGCAGGCCGGGACTGGCATACCGGGGATCATGTTGTCCTTCCATGACCGATGAGCTTCCCAAACGTCCGGTGCTCCCCATCGCGCGCACGCAAATGCGCTGCTGGCCACAAGTCGTAGGGACCAATTCCAATAAACGCCACATCCACGGGTGTACTCCAACCATTTGCGGACTCCGGGCCAAAATGAAACGAAGATGAGATGCACGAAGATTGGTACGCTTGTGGCCGGCCCTTGAAGCGCGCTTGTGGCCGGTCCCTAAAGTTTTGTTGTTGCACGACCATTACCGGTGAAGAACCGAAATGGAAGGACGATGGATGGTTAGGGAAAAGACAATAGAAGACTAACTCTTTCGGGGTATCCTTTGAGGTTGTTTTCAGCTCATGCCACCAGCGCAGATCGTACGGCAGCGGCGGCGGTCACCTTCAGCAGCTGTGTTGGCAGGCTCGAGCCCGCCCGGCTCTTTGCAGGCGGGGTACCTGTGCGGATAGCTAACTCGGTGAGACCGGCCAGGAGAGGGGCTGCCCAAGCGGCTCCGCGACCCCACTCAGCCCCGAGAGCGGCGCGTCGGGCTCCAGCAACCGATAGGAGGTCGTGACCTCTCGCAAACCCCGGATATGCCCGAACAGGTCGATCACCTCCAGGCCGGACCGGCGGTTGTAGGTGTGACATCCCAACGCTCCGGACCAGATGCGACCGATCGGGGTCTGGGCAAACTTCAACTCGCTCAGCGCTTCGATCTGGCAGAACGTCACCGCGCCGCCATAGCCGCGCGCGCAGTCTTGGACCGGGCGTAGCGTGCGTCCGCCGTGTCGGATGACGGCGCCTGCGGGCCGACTGAGCTTGGCATCGAGCAGGACCGGGTTGGCGGGATGGGGCGTCCAAGACCCGGTCAGGCTCTCGGCATGGTAGAGGCTCAAGGCATCCCAGGACGTGGACCTCCACAGCCTTGGGCTGACGAAAAACCAAAAGCCGCCCTCATGCCAGAGCGGCGTGGTATCGTAGCCCTCGATGCCTTCCATGAGGCATGCCTCCCGTGTCCACCGGTAAGGGAACTCGACTGCCCTGTAGAGGCAGACATTCCGGGCCGCTCCCGATTCAGGGATCATCCAGATCTGACCATTCTGCTTGAACACGAACGGGTACGAGAGGTGATGCGGTTCCTCCACAACGATCCGGCATTCGCCGGCTGTCCCGTCCCGGTTCACTGGCACGACCGCAATGCACCCCCGGTTCTTCGAGTAGAGGTACTGCTCGACAAAGATGAAATCCTGCCCCTGGTGCCGGAATGGGAACGGGTCGGCAAGGTAGCTGTCGGTATTTCCGGTGAACACGCGGAAGGCTGCTTCGCCTTTGTCCAGCAGGCTCGCCGATTCGTCGAAGCGCCAGCCAATCCCCCACATCCTGCCGCCCCTCGCCAATTCGTCCAAACGCCCGATCACCTTCGATGCAACCGTGCCGGTCGCCCTTGCGAGCGCCGAAAGCGCACCAAACGAAGGTAGTTCCGTCCGTGGACCGGGGCTAGCGGACGCAGCTGAACTGGTTTCCTCGCACAAGGCCTTGAGAATCAGCGGCACAGCGCAGGAAAGGGCGCTGTCGAGCCTCAACGCCAACACTTGTCGGTCTGCACTGGTCGGGCGCGCCGTCCACGGTCGCAACGGGCGCGCCGTGTCATGCAGGTCGACGAGAAGATCCTGATGATGCACCCAGGCCGCCACGACACCGATCTCGCCGGGTGCGCCATTGAAGACCGGGGTGAGCACGCGCCGCGCCGCCGGGAGCGATTCCGACCCGCTCAAATCGATCACCACATCCGCTTGGCCGGCCGGAGGCGGCGGCAGGCACCGCAGCGCCGCCTCTACGGGATCGATGGCGCCCTTCCCGCTAAAGCCATAGACCAGTCGTTCGAGTTCGAGCAGCAGACGGAAGATCAACGGCAGCGGACGGCAGCCAGCCGCGAAAACGCAGGAGACCTCGTTGCCGGGCACTTCAGCGAGCGCCTCTGCCAGCCATAGATGCCAGCGCAGCAGCCGCGACGGATCGAGACTCAAGCAAATGCGCATTGTTGTTCTCACGTCGAATTTCAAGAAGACGGGAGCTTTGACGAGAACCACCCAGCCAAGCACCACTATGCCCGATCGACGCCGGTCTGTGCGAGGCCAGAGGAGGTAATCCTTAGGGGCGATTGCACTCGGCGCCGGGCCAGAGCCACATGCAGGGGATGATGATCGACTGGCAATGGGCGAAATACGGGGCGAAATACGGGCTGCGCAATGCGTGGCTGCGTGCATTTGCGTTCGCGTTCGCGTTCGTGTCCGTTGCGGCAATCGCGAGCACCGTGGACAAGCCATCGGCGATGTCTTTCATCAAGACTTCCGGAACGAATTTCACGTTGGACGGCAAGCCTTTCTTCGTAACCGGCGTAAACAACCACTATCTAACCTATGGTTCACAGGTTGAGGTCACCCGCGTTCTCGATGACGCGGTGGCGATGGGCGCTAATGTGGTCCGCACCTTTCTTCAGCCGGTGATCGGGTCGATCGATGGAAGCGTCTCTACGATCTGGGATTGGCGGCTTGAAGGCGAAGCCAGCAATCTCGCGGTCGAGGGCACGTACCTGCTCTACTGGGATCCAAGTCAAAACAGGATGGCGATCAATGACGGCGCCAACGGCATGCAGAAGGTCGATTTCCTTATCGCCGAGGCCGGCAAGCGACACCTGAAGCTGATCATCGCTGTCGTGGACTTCTGGGGTTTCACGGGCGGCGCCCAGCAGATGCGATCCTGGTATGGAAGCAGCGACGAGTCCGCGTTTTTCTTCACCGACCCTCGCACGAAGCAGGACTACCGGACTTGGGTCCGCCACGTCGTGGAGCGCGTCAACCCGCTCACCGGACTTGCCTACCGGGACGACCCGACCATCATGGCTTGGGAGTTGATCAACGAAGGCAACGCGCAGCCATTGGCCTTGCGGTTGAGCTGGACTGCAGAAATGTCGGCCTACGTGAAGTCCCTCGATTCCAATCACCTTGTCAGCTCGGGGAATGCCAACATTTTCGATCCGAAGCTAGCCGATTTGACCATCCCGACCCTCGATTTCGGGACCTGGCACGGCTACCCGATCTTCTACGATCTTACGATCCAGCAATTCAACAACATGATCCCCGAGTTCTGCCAGCTGGCGGCCCGCGCCAAAAAGCCGGTTCTCCTGGAGGAATTCGGCCATGCCCGCTCCAATCAGAACGCACCTGAAGCTTACGCCATGTGGCTCGACTCGGTGACGCGTGATGGCAACTGCGCCGGCTGGATGGTGTGGCGATTGGTGTCGCTGCAGGACAGCGGACGCTATCCCGCCGACGAACACGACCAATTCGATATCCACGATGACGGCGGTGCGCTCTGGAACATCCTCAAAGCCGCCACGGCACGTGCGAGGCAGACACGCGAAACCAGCCTGGGCCCGGAAACCAGCGGGCGGGTGCCATGACTAAAGCCTCTGTCGTTGGCACAACCGCGCCGCCTGGATCGAAAACGGTGCAGCTCGAGGATGACGTCAGCAGCGAACAGAGGCAGATTCCGCGCCGCCCCACGATCTCAGTGCTTATCTGTGCCTACACTGAGGACAGATGGGAGCTGTTGGTCCAGTCGGTGGCCTCGGCGCAGAAGCAGACCTTGCAACCCTGCGAGATCATCGTATGCGTCGACCAGCCCCTGTTCCGCCGTTGTGCCGCCTATTGGGCTGACTCCGCCGCATCCACCCCTCCGACACGGGTGATCCAGAACAAGTTTGACGGGCACCTGGGCGCGGCCCGAAACACGGCAGCCGAGGCGGCCGCCGGAGAGATCCTGGCGTTCCTGGACGACGATGCGGCTGCGGACAAGGACTGGCTCGATATACTGACCGAACCGTACCAGGATGAGCGCATCGGCGCCGTCGGCGGACGTCCCATACCGGTTTTCGAGATTGGCCGCCCGGCCTGGTTCCCCGTGCAGTTCGACTGGGTGTTCGGATGTGCTTATGACGGCCTTCCAACCAGCCGAGGCCCTTTGGCACACCTCATAGGAGCAAACATGTCGGTGCGGCGGACCCTGCTCGAGCGGGTGGGAGGGTTCCATTCCGACCGTCACGACGACATGGACATGTGCCACCGCGTGGCGCACATCGAGGGCAGTGAAGCGGTCATCTACGAACCGGCGGCGACCGTCCGCCACTTTGTACCCGCCTCACGGACGACCTGGAAGTACTTCTGGCGCCGCTGCTTCTTCGTCAATAAGGGAAAGGTCGAGGCCTTTGCCCAGATGGGGGATGCCGCCACATTGGGTGCAGAGACCCGCTTCGTCTGGTACACGCTGACAAAGGGCGTACCGCGCGAGATTTTGCAGGCTGCCAAGGGTGACGCCCACGGACTGGCCCGGACCGCGGCAATAATCGCTGGCGTGGGGCTGGCCGCGGCAGGCCACCTCGCCGGCCGGATCGAGCTGGTGCGACGCTTGCGCCGGCGGTGCCAACAGCCCACCAAGCAGATACTGGACACGGCCGCGCAGGGCGGTGGGCCTGAGAAGTAGATGCCGTCTTCGATAATCATTGGTTCGGGTCCTGCTGCGGCCGCCGCCGTGTTGGCGCTGTCCGAGAACCCAAACGAGAAGATAACCGTGTTCGATCCGGGCACCGTGCTGGAGGAGGAGACGCGGAAGGTTATCTCCAGGCTGTCCAAGCTGCGTGTCGACAACTGGGATGAGGAGGACGTCCGCCGCGTCAGCCTGCAGCCCAAGCGGACCCAGCCCGATTCGCTGCCCGAAAAGAGAAGCTACGGATCCGATTTCCCGTTTGCCAACAAGGGCCAGCTCGACGGCGTCCACGCCGAGGGCAGAGTCAACCCAGCTGTCATATCAAGCGCCTACGGGGGCTTCAGCAACGTCTGGGGGGCCCAGATTATGCCCTTTAGCGCCGCCACGTTCAAGGGATGGCCGCTCGCTTTCTCGGATATGGAAGAGCACTATAGGACAATCCTGCGTCACATTCCTTTCGCTGGAGAGTCCGACGATCTCGAGGAGTGGTTCCCGCTCATCGGATCCCCGGACCCGCTTCCGCCGCTGGCGCCGCGCACGCAGATGGTCCTGGCCAACTACGAACGGCACCGCGATCGAGTGCGCTCCACTGGAATAACGATAGGCCGCGCCCGGCTCGCCTTCTCAGCGCCGGAATGCCAACCCTGCGGCCTATGCATGACTGGTTGCCCGCGGTCGATAATCTTTTCGGCCTCGCACAGCTTCGATCGTTTCAGGCGCAGCGGAAGGATCGACTACCACAGCGGGCTGCTCGCGGTGCGGGTCGACCAGGAGGGCGACACGGCCGTCGTGCAGGCCCGGGAGCTATCCAGCGGCCGGATCCATCGATTCACAGCCGACCGTGTCTTCGTGGGCTGCGGAGCAATCGGGACCACCCGGCTGATTCTAGGCTCGCTCGGATCGAACCAGCCGGTGCATCTTTCGGAATCGGCTCAGTTTGTTCTTCCAATGATATCCATGAGGCCGACCCCGGATCCACGTGCAAGGCGCGAGTTCACACTCAACCAGTTCACCATGGTCATCGGCCGGGACGACGAAGGCTTCGATGTCTCACAGATTCACTTCTATCCCTTCAACCAGGCATATTACGATGCGCTTCCCGGCTTCCTCCAACATCGCGCCGCCGCCTTCGCGACGGATCGGCTCCTGAGTCGGTTGACCATTGGCCTAGGCTACTTGCCGTCCTGGGCCTCACCAAAGGTCCGGGTGAGCGCTCAGATGTCCGCGGTTCATGATGAGCTACCCCAGATCACCCTCACTTCAGAGGGCTTCAGCGAGGCCAAGGTCAGGGGCAAACACGTGCCTCCGATGCTGCCTGACGTAATAAAGCGGATCCGCAGGGCGTCACCCTACCTTGATTTGTGGCCGGTCACGCTGCAGATGCTGTGGTCGGGCGGGGCCAAGAGCTACCACTTTGGCGGCAGCTTTCCTCACGCCAGTGAGCCGCATTCTGGGAGCGTGACGACTGACCGGCTCGGGCGGCTGGCGCGGTGGGACCGGGTCCATCTCATCGACGGGTCGGTTTTCCCAAATGTTCCAGCTACTACCTTTACCCTGACTGTGATGGCCAATTCGCATCGCATCGCCCGGGAAGCGATGCAGCTGGCGAGGTGAGCGTTCAAATGCGGGTCGGCATCACCGGAGCCAACGGATATGTCGGGACCATCCTGCGCGCCATCTTCGCCGAAGAAGGCCATGAGGTCATCGCGTTCGTCCGTCCGAACCGGCTGACCTCCGGATCTGCCGCCGCAATGGCCGGTGTCGCCGAGTGGCGCCCCTATGAGATCAGGCGCCCGCCGTCGGGCAGCACGATCAGCGACCTGGATGTGCTCATCCACGGTGCATGGGACCTGACTCTCGTCAGCGCCGGCGATGTGTGGGGTGCCAATGTGTCCGGCTCGCAGCACCTCCTGCGCAATGCCGCCGACGCAGGGGTTCGCCGGGTTATTTTCATCTCATCGATGTCCGCTTATGAGGGAACCCGACAGCTTTACGGTCAGGCGAAGCTGGCCTGCGAGCGCACCGCCACCAGTCTGGGAGGTGTCTCCGCCCGCCTCGGACTGGTGTACGGTCCCGGTTGGGGCGGGATGGCAGGCGCGCTCCGCAAACTCACTAACCTGCCGATCACACCTCTCATTGGAGCGCGCTCCCATCAGTTCACAGTGCATGAGGCCGACATGGCAGCCGCCATAGTGCGTATTGCCGAGACGGACATGCCCCTGCCGGAACCGGTAGGACTGGCCAACCCCGAACCGGTACCGTTCCGACGGCTCATGAAAGAGATCGCCGCATCACAAGGCAGAACACTGCACGCCGTCGCAGTGCCCTGGCAGCTTGTGAGCGGCGTCCTCACGGCAGCCGAGGCCCTGCATGTCCCCCTCCCCTTCCGATCCGACTCCATCCTCGGGCTCGTGCACCCGGCACCAGAAGTTCCCGGTGCAGAGCGGCTCAAGCAGCTCGGAATCGAGTTCCGGAGCTTCTCGCTGGACGGCGATCGACCCTCGTGTGGGACATTGGGTTAGTCGAAGACCGGCTCGATGCGCCGGAGGCGCAACTGGCGAAATTCTGCGGCCGACGTGCGTGAACAAACTGCAGAGTGCATTGACCGTTCTTGGGATGTCGCTGGCGTCACCGTGCAGGCGAGCGAGGCGCGACTCAATCCGGATAGCAAAATGGGGTACCCCTGAGGAACGATCGCGGATCGGAGAAAACCATGCGATGATTCACGCATGAGCTTGGCGACAGGCGCAGCTTAACGCCCAACCCGGTCGAATTCACGGCTCTCCAGCGGCGAAGGCTTGCAAACGGAAGTCATTGCAGAATCCGGAAGACTTTTGGCGCAAAACCCTGAGCACATGAGGAAGGGACAATCCGATTGGGTGATCCGCACGCCATCTTCATATCGGGAGTTGCGGGCTTCGTAGGAAGCAGGCTTGCAAGGATCTTTGTTGATCGTGGGTATCCGGTCTTCGGCTTCGACAACCTGTCGCGTGGTTCTCGGGAAAACCTGAAAGGGCTTCTCACGAATGAGAGGTTCGTCTTTGAGAAAGTGGAACTCTCAGACGCGGGTGCGGTGAGAAGCCGCTTTATGAAATGTCACAGTCGCATTCCGATTGCCGAGGTTTGGCACATGGCTGCCAATTCGGACATTCCTGCAGGAATCGCCGATGCCTCTGTTGATCTGCGCGATACCTTTCTATCGACGTTCAACCTGTTGGATGCAATGAAGGAGGCAGGGGTTCCGTTCCTTGCTTTCGCTTCCAGCTCCGCCGTGTACGGGGACTTGGGGGAGGCTCCGATTGGAGAGGATGTCGGGCCGCTGCTGCCCATTTCCAACTACGGTGCCATGAAGCTCGCATCGGAAGCGCTGATCAGCGCTGCCGTCGAGAACTGGTTGGCCCGCGCCTTGATCTTTCGCTTCCCGAACGTGATCGGTGTTCCGGCAACACATGGTGTCATTCTGGATTTCGTGAGAAAGCTAAGGGTTTCACCAAACAAGCTGAATGTTTTGGGATCGGGCCGGCAACGGAAGGCATATCTTCACGTCAATGAATTGATTGATGCGATTGTCTACTTGCGTGCAAACGCATCCGAGCGGCTTGGTTGCTACAATATCGGTCCCGAGGACAAAGGGGTAACCGTTAGCTTCATAGCAGAAACGACTGTAGAGACTGTCGCACCGGGCGCCGGGATCGAATACGGCGTTGAAGATCGCGGTTGGACGGGGGACGTTCCCCGATTTTCCTACGATACAGCAAAACTTCGTGCGCTCGGCTGGCGGCCCCAGCTTGGTTCGGCCGACGCTGTTCGAAAAGCGGTCGTGGAAATCGTGCATCAGGAAGGACACCCGTGATGCAGGCCGTTGTACTTGCAGGTGGTCGGGGGACGCGGCTCAGGAGCCGGATAGGCGATTTGCCTAAGTCGCTAGCCAACATTGGTGGCAAGCCACTTCTTGAGCATCAAATCGTCCTCGCCAAGCAACACGGGATTGAGAAGGTCTTGATCCTGGTCAACCACGCGGCCGAGCAAATTGTGGAATTTTGCAAGCAGCGTGAGAATTGGGGGATTGAGATTCTTTGTGTGGATGACGGGGCGCCTCGCGGGACTGCTGGAGCAGTACTATCCGTTTTGGATCTGCTCGACGACGACTTCCTTACGATCTATGGCGACACGATGCTCGACGTCGATCTCACCCGCTTTAAGTGCTTCCATGAAAAACACAAAGCAGCAGCGGCGACAATTTTCACCCATCCCAATGATCACCCGCATGATTCCGATCTGATAGAAACGTCCGAAGATGGCATCGTTACCGCATTCCATCCGTATCCGCATGACCCTGGTATCTTTTATTCCAACAAAGTCAGCGCGGCCCTCTATTACGTTCGAAGACAAGCTTTGTTGGCGTGGCGTGCCACGGCAACGCCGCTTGACTTTGGCAAGGACCTCTTTCCTGAAATGCTTCGCGCCGGCGCGGAAATTAGAAGCTATAGCAGCCCTGAGTATATAAAGGACGCGGGAACCCCTGCGAGATTTGACAAGGTTTGCGCCGACTTTGCATCGGGCCGCATTGCTCGAGCTTCACTCGCCTCTTCACAGAAAGCAGTATTTTTGGACAGGGATGGGTGCATCAATGTTGACTATGGACATATCGATCGTCCCGAACGCTTCGAACTGATTGGGGGGGCCGCCGACGCGATCGCCTGTTTCAACCGGGCGGAATACCGGACTATCGTCGTCACTAACCAACCCGTTGTGGCGAGAGGCGATTGCTCCTTACAAGACCTGCGGACGATCCATAACAAGATGGAGACTGAGCTTGGCCGCTGCGGAGCTTTTGTTGACGCCATCTATTTCTGCCCGCACCATCCAGATCGCGGCTTTATCGGTGAGGTAGAAGCACTGAAGGTTCGCTGCAATTGCCGCAAGCCTGCTACCGGGTTGGTCGATGAGGCGGTCGAGGCATTCAATGTCGATCGCAGTCAGTCCTGGATCATCGGCGATTCTTCCTCGGACGTCGCTCTCGCAAAACGGTCTGGCATCAGATCGATCTTGGTCGAGACGGGCGCCGGCGGCTTGGACAGCAAGTATCCTGTCATGCCCGACTACACCGTCACGGACTTGTCCGAGGCTGCCAAGCTCATTCTCACTGTTCATCCGATCTTGATAGACACAGCATCGGATCTCACCGCGCATGTGAAGCCGGGGGATGTTTGTTTCGTGGGAGGGCTCTCCCGCAGCGGAAAGAGTGTTCTTTCCAGCGCAATCGCGGAGGTTCTTCGCGGCCGCGGCTTTGATGCGCAAGTAATTGCTATTGATCGCTGGATACGGTCCGTCGCCGATCGCGAACCAACGGTGATGGGTCGCTACGATATGAACGAGATCAGGAAGGTTCTAAGCCGCCTGGTGGGAGTTCGTTCTCCAGAGACGCACGATCTGCCCTATTACGAGAAGCTGGGCCGCGTATCACATCCAAGAGCGGAAAAGATCACCATTTCTCCAGAAACCGTCCTAGTCGTGGAAGGAGCCGTCGCTCTTTCGCTATCCGATATGGTTCTGCACGGGCGTGCACACACATTCTTCGTTGATATCGATGAGGAACTGAGGAGGTTCCGAGTAACGCGCGAATACTCGCGGCGAGGTGTGGACCGGGAGGCTGCCGCCAGTATCTACAGTTCGCGCCAGGAGGATGAGGCACCGATCGTGCTGGCATCTCGGGCGCGTGCTGAACATTGCATTCAATTGCGGGCGATCGAGCTGATTGAGGCAGTCGGATGATTATCAGTCAGACGCCGCTTCGAGTGAGCTTTGTCGGAGGAGGCAGCGATCTTCCTGCCTTCTACCGGCAGGAGGGCGGCGCCGTCCTGAGCGTTGCCATCGACAAGTACGTCTACGTCAATGTGAACCGCAAGTTCGATAACGGCACTCGAATCGCTTACTCCAAAACGGAAGAAGTGGATAGTGTTGAGGATATCCAGCATCCGATTGTCAAGGCGACGATGGGATATCTCGGGATCTGCGGAGGCGTCGAGATAACAACCATTGCCGATATTCCATCGAAGGGAACAGGACTTGGGTCCTCGAGCGCCTTTACTGTTGGCCTTCTGCACGCGCTGAGCGCGTTTCGGGGGCAGTATGTCTCGAAGGCAAAGCTCGGCGCTGACAGTTGTCGCATTGAGATCGAGCTTTGTGGCGCACCCATTGGAAGGCAAGATCAATACGCTGCTGCCTTCGGAGGGTTAAACCTTATCGAGTTCCACTCTGATGACAGTGTTTCGGTATCTCCGCTTATATGTCCACGTGATTTCATCGCTTCAATTGAGAAGCAAGTTCTCATCTTCTACACCGGCATTACGCGCAGTGCTTCAGACATTCTCGTCCGACAGTCGGAAGGCATCACAAGAGCACCGGACAAGCGGAAAGCGCTCAGCCGGATGGTCGAGCTCACGTATCAGCTTCGTGATGAGCTTCATCGATGTAACCTCAACGCCTTCGGCGAAATCCTTCACGAGAACTGGCTCTTAAAAAAGGGCCTCTCCGAAGACATCACGAACGATGCTATCGACCACTGGTACCAAACTGCGATGCGGGCGGGTGCAAGGGGCGGCAAGTTACTCGGAGCAGGTGCGGGAGGTTTTCTCATGTTCTTCGCGCCTCTCGATCGTCACGAAGCAATCAAAGCGGCCCTCGGTGAGCTAAAGCACTTCCCCGTGAAGTTCGATTTCGCAGGGAGCCGCATCGTTCATTATCAACCGACATCGGAGTCCATCCAATGAAACATTTTGGCGGTAGTACTCAACCAACAGACATCGGAGCCCGCCCAATGGATCATCTTGACGGGAGTGCTCAAGCTTATTTCAAGAGACTTGAGGTCGTCCTGGCTTCATTGGACTACCAAAGCTTTGACAACGCAGTGGCCTTGGTCGCGCAAGCACAGGAGGACGGCAAGCAGATAATCACACTTGGAAATGGTGGCAGTTCACTCACTGCGCTCCATTTCATTACGGACTGGAACAAGAGCATCTATCTCTCCACCAAGCGCCCGTTTCGTGGCCGCACGCTGGTCGACAATGTGGGACTTACATTCGCGTATGCCAACGATGTTTCTTTCCAGGATGTGTTCGTCGAGCAGCTGAAGAACATCCTGAACGAGGGCGACTTGGTCATTGCGATATCGGGAAGCGGAAACTCGGAAAATGTGTTGCGCGCCGTTCGATACGCCAACGATCATGGCGCAGTTACGCTAGGTCTTTGTGGATATGGCGGGGGAACGCTCATGCAGATCGCCCAACACGTGGTTTGGGTCAATGTGAATGACATGCAACTGTCGGAAGATATACATTCCATGTTCGGGCATGTCGTTATGCAGACACTTTGTTTTGCAACCACACAAGAGTGGAGCGGTCGGGCGCAACGGCGCAGCGCTGCTGGCGAGCTCAATCCAAATCGAACCAGCGCCGAAACGGGCTGGCCATCCTGATCGAGAACAAGCGATGCCGCACTATCTGTTCTACGTTCTGGACGAACGCGGCCAGTGCATGGGCGGGGTCAGCCTTGCCTGTATCGACGACAGTACGGCGAAAGAGCACGCCAGGCGGTTTGCCGACGGCCACGAGGTGGAGCTTTGGCGACTGGTCGCGCGGCTCAAAATTGACAAACCGCGGGGCCGTCCCGCGGCGACGAAGCACCCTCGTGCCGTTGCGCCACGTTCCTGCCATTTGAACAAGCCGCTTAAGCGATCGCATTTGGCCATTGGACACGGTTGCCCATCTTTGCGCTATTCAGATCTTGAAAATATGATCGCTGCGCTCGATAACGGAGCCAGCCTTATACCTTCGATCATTGAACGTGAATGATGCCGACATCGCCGCCATGGCGCCGGCGCCGCAGGAACGTCGTCAACGGCGCAAGGCGACCTCAACCAAGGCCATTGACGCGCAACGCCACATTAGCCGGCATCCCAGTAGACTCGACGCCCGTCTGCCACGCAATAGCGGAAGTCACCTCGGCCGCATACACGAACGACCCGCTCGAACCAGCGGGCGTCCAAGCCGCACGACATTTCAGCCGACGGCCGGGGTTTTGGGACGTCCGGAAGGGAGTTTCGGGACGTCTATTCGATCACTTTCCATATTAGAATGTGTTAATAATTTATATTAGGAAAGTGTTGATAAGCGTTAACCAAGCCTCATTCTCGCCGCAAACCGTGGTAGGGTCCGGCTGGGTTTCGTACATCGTCCTCGAATGATCAATTCAGTAGGGACAAGACGGTGCGGGCGAATAAGTAAATGAGCGGAAATGCCTGTGTTTTACTTAGGGGCGCGGGTGAAATGAAAAACAAGAAAACGCAATAACTAAGGAACTACCGTGCCTATACTAGACAGCAAGCTCGGCGGATCGTCCGCCGGGAGAGATGCGCTCAACCTAAATTCGGCCGCGGCTCGGTCCGAAGAGCCCGTCGACAACACTCGCCACCGATGGCAAGTGCGACGTTAGGCTCGCTCGACAATCATGCCCGGGGCGAGGACTTCCAAATCTCCGCCAACCTTGAAATCCGTTCGCGGTGCCCAGTTGCGGGCATGCGACATGTCGCGCGCCTTCGATGCCGGCAGTGGAATTCCCTGTTTTCAACGCCAATGAGGATCCCTGAATGACTCTTTCCGCACCCGCAGGCTTTACCTCTAGCGACCTCGTCTACGAGGAAAACTTCTCCGGTACGGCTCTCGACAGCGATTGGCATACCTACATCACCAGCAATGCCGCCAACGGCTACCCCTGGAATACCAATGGGTCAGGAGGAAGTACGCCGGGCGGCCCATACAACGCCGACTACGATATGCCGAGCCAAGTCTCCGTGAGCAACGGGACCTTGGATCTCACGGCGATCAAGCAGCCCATCAGCGGCGTCAATCAGGGGGGAGTGACCCAAACATTCCCGATCGTGTCCGGCGCCGTCAGCAGCTACGGCGACTTCGAGTTCAACGGGGGCTACCTTCAGATCAGCATGAAGGCGCCGAGCGGCGATGGCGCATGGCCAGGGCTCTGGCTGATGCCCGGCGCCGGCGCGGGCAGCAGCGGCGACAATTTCGAGCTCGATATTCAAGAGGGTGGATTTACCGGTTCGGGGCCGGCAGACCAGAATTTCTCCTGGCACCTGCATGGGCCATCAGGGTGGGTCGGCAACACCATCGACAGCGGCATCGACCTCACGGCCGGCTTACATACTTACGGCATCAACTGGATCCCCGGTGAATCGATCACCTGGTATCTGGACGGCAAACAGATGGCGCAAGTGACCAGCGCACAGGTCGCGATCCCGGATGAACCGATGCAATTGATGATGAATATGGGAGTCGCCAATTCGAACGCGAGCGGATGGCATACGTCTCTGGGTGGCTCGACCCCTTCGTCGATGCAGATGCTCGTCGATGAGGTTCAGCTCTATCAGAAGGCGGGCAGCGGCGAGACCGTCACGGGCGCCAACGTCACTCCCTCGGCATCCTCATCGACCCAGACCCCGCCTGCGCCAACGATCCAGCCAGCGGTGACGCAGGTCACCGCTTCACCGGGAACGGGAATCGAGCATGCCGGCGATGCCATCACGATGACGGTCGCCTTCAACAAAGCCGTAACCGTCACGGGCACGCCAGCACTGTCGCTCAATGATGGCGGAACGGCCAGCTATGTCAGCGGGTCGGGCACCAGCGCGCTCACCTTCCGCACCACGGTCGCTTCGACCGACAAGGATACCTCGGCACTCGCTGTTACCGGGGTCAATCTTCCGAGCGGCGCCAGCATCAAGGATGCATCCGGTGTTGCGGCGAACCTCTCGGGCGCGATGAAGACGTTCTCCGGCCTCCAGATCGATCCGGTCTTGCCGGCGGTAACGCAGGCCACAGCCTCGCCAGGAACCGGCACCGAGCACGTCGGAGACACGGTCACGCTGACACTCGGCTTCAACGAGGCCGTGGCGGTGTCGGGCACGCCGACACTATCGCTCAACAATGGCGCGACCGCCACCTATGTGGGCGGCTCCGGAACGAGCGCGCTCAACTTCCGCACAACGGTCGCGTCGACGGACACCGATATCTCGGCGCTCGGCATCGCCGGCGTCAATCTGCCGAACGGTGCGAGCATTAAGGACGCAAGCGGTGTCGCTGCGAATCTTGCGGGCGCGGTGAAGACCTTCTCCGGTCTCCAGGTCGCGACGTCATCGACAGCCCCAACCATCCCAACTGCCCCAACTGCCCCAACTAACCCGATTACCCCTACTACCCCGTCATCGATCGCGCCGGTACTCACCATCGCGGATTCCACGCTCAAGGTGAACGGGGGAGGCGGTACGGTCGACCTGGGGGTCGAGGTGACAACGACCGACCCCAACGATGTCGTGACCGTGAACATAACGGGCTTGCCGAGGTACGAGACGATCACCGACAAACTCGATGGCAAGACGTTCAGGGGCGGCAACATCACCTTGACAGCCGCGCAGGTCGACAGCGGATTGACGCTGCAATCGAACTACGGGGGCTGGGACCAGCCGGTGGCGACACTCAAGTTGACGGCAACAGCGAAGGACCCGGCCACCGGCGCCGTCGCGACAGCCTCGCCGCAGACCATGACCATAACGGATCCTCGGCCTGCGGCCACCACGGCGGATCATCGGCATGCGACCGGCACGGCCACAGCGTCCCTGGCAAGCCACAGTTTTGCGCTGCTGAACCAGTGCCTGGCCGGTCACTCCGGGCGGGCCGATCACGGTCAGATCGTGGCGTCCTTGTCGAATGGAGCCAACTGGAATCAGGACTTGTACCTGACCAGACCGCACCATTGATCGCCTCCAGGGCTTCAGCGCCTGGTGCGACACCGTCGCGTTCGCGAAAGCTGAGAAGGAACATGGAACGCGGACGTGTATCCGCGAAGGGTTAAGCCAGAATGGCGATGCAAAACGAGAATGCCAACGCCGCAGACCTTGAAGTTCGAGCCCTGGCTCTGTTCCTGCGCCTTCATGGCGTAGACGCTAAGCCCGATCAGATCCGCGATCGCTGCGGTGGCGGCGATGCGATCGGCGTCCGTGCGATGATTCGCTGCGCCCGTGGGCTCGGGCTGAAGGTCGGCTCGCGCAAGACAAACTGGACGCGACTTGGGAATGTCCGGCTCCCCGGCATCGCGTCGCTGCGGAATGGCGGGTTTCTGCTCCTTGGAAAGGTCAACGACAAGGCAGCGATTGTGCTTGATCCAACCTGGTCCCGTCCGAAGCAGATCGCGCGCGCTGAATTCGAAGCAATCTGGGATGGCCGTTTGATCTTGGTTGGACCGACTGTTGCAAATCGGATCGTTCATGCATTCGTCAAAATCGGTGCCCGCGGGCGTGACCTAGCGCAAGGTGCAGGCAATGCCTTGATGCGCGCTCGCGATACATTGATGCGTGCGCGGGTCGCCGATCGACGCGATCCGCCGCCTCAGGCGGCAAGCAACGATTCTGAGAATGACGACTCAGGCCTACTTGCCCTGGCGATATTGCTACATTGCCATGGTATCGCGGCCGATCCGGGCCAAATTCGCCACCGGATGGGCGCGGCGCGGGCAGGTGTCACCGAAATCCTGCGCTGTGCAAAGGATTTCGGGCTCAAGGCTAAGGTACAGAGGACGAACTGGGATCGGCTCGCGGTTACTCCGCTGCCGGGGATCGCCGTGCTACGGGACGGTGGATTCCTGATCCTTGGCAAAATCCTCGACGACAAACTCATCGTTCAGCGCCCATCGTCACCGCAACCCTATGCATTGACGCAGGAGGAACTCGAGGCCATCTGGGACGGCGACATCATCCTGATGACACGGCGCGCGGCCCTGACGGATCTCTCTCGCCGATTCGATATCAGCTGGTTTCTCGGCGCGGTCCACAAGTATCGCTATCTTCTCGGCGAGGTGCTGATCGCATCGTTCTTCCTTCAGATATTTGCCGTCATCACACCGCTGTTCTTCCAAGTGGTCATCGACAAGGTGCTTGTGCATCGAAGCATGAGCACGCTCGACGTTCTGGTCACTGGTCTCGTCGCGCTGACCGTTTTCGAAGCTATTCTCGGCACGCTGCGTGTCTATCTGTTCGCGCATACGACGAACCGCATCGACGTCGAGCTCGGCGCCCGGCTGTTTCGTCACTTGATGGCGTTGCCGATCGCATATTTCCAGACACGCCGCGTCGGGGATTCTGTCGCACGCGTCCGCGAGCTCGAGAATATCCGCCAGTTCCTGACGAGCTCGGCGCTCACGCTTGTCATCGATCTCGTCTTCACCTTCGTTTTCCTTGCGGTGATGTTCTATTACTCGACGTTCTTGACTCTGATCGTTCTGGCGTCGTTCCCATTCTACATCTGCATTTCCGCGGGAGCTGCACCGCTGTTTCGCCGGCGCCTTGATGAGAAGTTCGATCGCGGCTCGGAGAACCAAGCTTTCCTGGTCGAGACGGTCACGGGCGTCGAGACGCTGAAGGCCATGGCGGTCGAGCCGCAGATGCAGCGCCGCTGGGAGGAGCAGCTCGCAGCCTATGTCACCGCAAGCTTCCGCGTGCTCAGCCTGAACAATACGGCGAGCCAAGCGGTGCAGATGATCAACAAGCTGGTCGTCGCCGCAACCCTCTATTTCGGTGCCAGGCTCGTGATCGGCGGCGAGCTGAGCGTCGGCGGGCTCGTCGCATTCAACATGCTGGCTGCGCGCGTCAGCACGCCGGTGCTTCGGCTTGCGCAGATCTGGCAGGATTTCCATCAAGCCCGCCTGTCGATCGACCGTCTCGGCGACATACTCAACACCATTCCCGAGCCAAGCTTCAATCCTGGCCGAGCCGCACTGCCGACGATCCGCGGGCGGGTGACGTTCGAGCATGCGACTTTCCGCTACCGCATCGATGGCCCCGAGGTACTGCACGACGTGTCGTTCAGCGTCGAGCCCGGTCAGGTCATCGGCATCGTGGGCTCCTCGGGCTCAGGCAAGAGCACCGTCGCCAAGCTGATACAGCGGCTCTATGTGCCGGAGAGTGGGCGGGTGCTGGTCGATGGCGTCGACCTAGCAATGGTCGATCTAACCTGGCTTCGACGCCAGATTGGCGTTGTCTTGCAGGATAACGTGCTCTTCAATCGCTCCATTCGCGAGAACATCGCCCTCGCCGATCCGGCTATGCCCATGGAGCGCGTCATTGCGGCGGCATCGCTCGCCGGCGCTCACGATTTCATCCTGGAGCTGCCTGAGGGCTATGACACCATCGTGGGCGAACGCGGCAGCAGTCTTTCCGGTGGGCAGCGCCAACGCGTCGCAATCGCTCGCGCACTCATTACCGATCCGCGCATCCTCATCCTCGATGAAGCGACCAGCGCTCTGGACTATGAAAGCGAGCGCGCCATTCAGCAGAACATGAAACGAATTTCTGCCGGCCGAACCGTCTTCGTCATCGCTCATCGGCTCTCGACCGTGCGCCACGCGAACCGGATCATAACGATCGAGCATGGCCGTATCGTCGAGGACGGTACCCATGATGACCTAATCCGCTCGAACGGGCGTTACGCAAACCTCCACTATCTACAAGCCGGCATCCATGAAGTCCGCTAATCGAAATGTCGTCGAGTTTCCCAGAGCCCAGCTTCGGCGCCGCGAGCACGAAATTGCGTTCCTGCCGGCGGCGCTCGAAATCACCGAAACGCCGCCGTCGCCGATCGGGCGCGCGATCGCGGCGAGTATCGTCGCGGTCTTCTGCTTCGCGCTGGTGTGGGCGTCGCTGGGCACCGTCGATGTCGTGGCAACCGCGACGGGCAAGATCGTGCCAGACGGGCGCACCAAGGTGCTCCAGCCGTTCGAAGCGGGCGTTGTGCGCGCTATCAACGTACGCGATGGGCAGAGCGTGAAGGCTGGCGAGGTTCTGATCGAGCTTGATCCGACCATGACCGAAGCCGACCAGGAGCGCCAGAAAAGCGAACTCCTTTCGGCCGAACTCGACGTCGCGCGGCTGCGCGCGGCGCTCGCGGAGGACCCGCTTGCTGCTTTCCAGCCACCGCACAGGGCGAGCGCCGCGGAGATCGAGATGCATCGTCAGTTTCTGATCAGTCAGCTTGCCGAACAGGACGCCAAACTCGCCGAGATCGATCGCCAGCGAAATCAGAAGGAAGCGGAACGATCGACCACCTTGGCAAGCGGAGCGAAGCTCCAGGCGACGATACCGGTTCTTGAGGAGCGAGTCGACATTCGCAAGAAGCTCCTCGACGAGGCACTTTCTTCGAAGGTCGTCTATCTCTCCGAGTATCAGGAGCTGGTCGGCCTTCAGCAGGATCTCAAACTTGAGCAGGGCCGCCTGCGCGAAGCCGATGCGGCCATCGCACTGCTAAAGGAAACGAGGGAAAGGACCGCTGCGGAGTATCGGCGCGCGACCTATGACGCACTCGCCAAAGCCCAGCAGAGGGCTGCGAGCGCTGAGCAGGAGGTGATCAAGGCGGAGCGGCTCACAAAGCTCCAACAATTGACCGCGCCGGTCGATGGCGTCGTGCAACAACTCGCCGTTCATACGGTGGGGGGCGTGGTGACGCCTGCTCAGGCACTGGCCGTGGTGGTTCCGAGTGGGAGTCATCTCGAGATCGAGGCCATGCTCTCCAACCGAGATATCGGTTTTGTCCATCCGGGACAGAAGACTGAAATCAAGGTCGATACATTCAATTTCACCCGCTACGGGCTACTTCATGGAGAAGTGCTCAGCGTGTCATCGGACGCCATAACCCGCAACAGGCAACCGAGCGCATCGAATGACCCCGCGTCGGGCGTATCGCAGAGCGAAAGTGAGCCGAGAGGTCAGGAACTGGAATATGCCGCACGCGTTTCACTTGACCGTACGGACATGCAGGTTGATGACAAACTCGTCAAGCTCGGTCCCGGCATGGCGGTGACGGTCGAGATCAAGACTGGTACGCGCAGTATCATCGGCTATTTTCTTTCGCCGCTGGCGAAATATAAGCAGGAAGCGCTACGAGAGCGGTAAAAGCCGGCTTCCAGCCGACGAACCTTCGTCCTCCCGTTGTCAACTCGAGAGCGCAGGGCGTGTTCCTATTGGATGAGTGGTCCGAAGCAGGACGTTAGGGCTACCCCCAATTCGCCAAGGGGCCCACCTCCGCGGCGTGCTACGACTGTTCCGCGCAATTGCAGAGCGGAAACCGCGACCGTGAACATAGTCGGCCAAGCCACTCCAAACACATTTCATCTTCGAAATCAGTGCTCTCATCCAAGCCACTGGCTTGCGGGAATACGACGCGCGCTGGTGGTTCGGGCATCCAGGCTCGGACAAAGAACCCGAACTCAACCTGATGGGCGTGCAGGCGATCGGCGTCGGCTCGGCACCTTGATCCGCCGAATGGGTGTCGGCCCGGACATCGTCACCGGACACGGCTTCCGCAGTTATTCCATGGCCATTGCGACGGCACTGGTCTCCGGCCTGATAACGGCCAGCGCGCGCGTCAAGGACATCGGTTTGGCCCTTCCTCCCACAGCCTACTTCGCCCGGATCGCACTCGACTTTCCGTCGGTGGCCATGGTGACGGCCTCCCACAACGAGAACGGCTGGACCGCAGTGAAGATGGGGGCGCAAAGGCCCCTGACGTTCGGTCGGAGGAGATGACAGCTTTGAAGGCGCTTGTGCTGGACGGCGATCTCGATCTCATCGGCGGGCGGAACTATGAATTCGGGCCCGGATTTCGCGAGAGATATATCGAAGACCTGACTGCCGGAAAGACCGTCGGCCGAAAGCTGAGGGTGGTGGCTGCCTGCGGCAACGGCACCGCAGGTGCTGCCCAATCTCGTCACAGTGAATGGAGTGCGTGTGGTTGCCCAGGACGGCACGTGGGGCCTGGCCGGGGCCTCGTCGGACAAACCGGAAATTGTCGTCGTGGTGAAAAACCCCATCTCGTCGGACCGAGGTCGCGAGATGTTCGAGGCTCTCGATGCTGTGCCGCGCCGCAATCCAGAAGTCGGGGTCTACAATCAGACATTCTGAGAGGAACTGGACCATGCCTGGCCGGATCGTAAGTTTTATCATGAGCGGGGGCGTCGGCTCTCGGCTATGGCCGCTCTCACGCGAAGACAATCCCAAGCAATTCCACGACCTTTCGGGCGACGGCTCCATGCTTGCCAAGACCGTCCGACGCCTCAAGGCGCGGCCATATGCTGAAACGCCGATCTACCTGATCGCTGCCGAACGACACGCCGATCGCGTTATCTCTGACATCGGTCCGCTCGGCCTCCAGGGCGGCAAGCCGATTTTCGAGCCCGTAGCTCGCAATACCGCCGCCGCGGTCGCCATCGCCACCTTGCAGACGATCTGCGAGCATGGCGACGACGCGCTTGTGCTGATGGTCCCGTCCGATCATCAGATATCAACCGAAGCGCAATTCTGGGAAACCGTCGAGGCGGGCACGCCTGCCGCCGAGTCAGGAAGCATTGTAGTGTTCGGCATCAAGCCGACACATCCCGAAACCGGGTACGGTTACATCGAGGTTTCGGTGAACCGTGGCGGGGTTGCCGCCGTTTCGCGTTTTGTCGAAAAACCCGATGCTGAGACAGCCGGCCAATATGTGTCTTCGGGAAGATTCTACTGGAATGCCGGCATCTTTCTGTTTCAGGCCAACACGATGCGGCAAGCATTCCTCGACCTGCGACCCGACATCTGGGAAAGCGTGGAACGGGCCTACAAGACCGCCCGGACTGACGTCTCAGGCATCTACCTGCCCCAGGGCTTCTACTCGGCTGTCCCTTCGACATCGATCGACTACGCAATCATGGAGCGCGCCCGCGGCATCGCGATGGTTACGGCCTCCTTCCGCTGGAACGACCTCGGATCGTGGCAATCGCTGCTCGAAGCCAGCCCGACGGACCGCGACGGCAACGTCGTCATGGGCGACGTCGTCGCCATGGATTGCGGCAGTTCCTACCTCAGAAGCCTGGGCAGGCTGCTGACCGTCATCGGGATGAAGGATGTGGCGGTGGTGGCGACGCCGGACGCGGTATTCGTCGCTCCAGTCAGCCACAGCCAGAACGTGAAGAAAGTCGTCGAACAGTTGGAGAAGAGCGGACGCCTCGAGACCAAGTTCACGGCGTCGGAAGACCAGGTCATTGTTTCCGGCTCATGGCGCAAGCGCGTCGAGCACTGGCTCTTCGAGGAGACGCTGCCGCTGTGGTCCACCGCAGGTGTCGACGATGTGCACGGTGGCTTCCACGAGGCTCTTGGTTTCGATGCAAGGCCACTGGGCAAACCCAAGCGCATGCGCACGATGGCTCGCCAGATCTACGCTTTCGCGGTGGCCAAGGAACGCGGCTGGGACGGACCTGCCGACAAGCTGATCGACCATGGTATCGACTTCATCGCGAAATACGGCCGGACCGACCGCGGGGGTTGGGTGCGCACGCTGAATGCGGACGGCAGCGTGGCTGACCGGGTCGAGGACGTGTACGACCATTCCTGCGTGCTCCTGGCGCTTGCCCATGCTCATCGATGCGGCCATCAGGAAGCCCTGCGGCTTGCCCAGGAGACATTCCAATTCATCGACGCCCATCTTGAAGACGACAGCCTGAACGGTTTCTTCGAGACCCCGGGCTGGAAGGGGGTGCGGTTCTCGAACCCGCACATGCATATGCTAGAATCCTTCCTTGCCTGGCACGACGTCACCGGCGACCGTGCATATCTGCGTCGAGCGGCACGCGTCATCGATCTCTTCCGGTGCCATTTCTTCGACCAGGAAAGCTGGACGCTTGGGGAACATTTCGACGTCGATTGGCTGCCATTGCCGGGTGACAAGGGACAGTGGACCGAACCGGGGCACCATTTCGAATGGGCCTCCCTCCTCGTCGATTTCGCCCGCGCGAGCGGGCAGAAAGACTTGGCGGCCTACGCAAGGAAACTCTACTCGTCGGCGGTCGCCAGCGGATTGAATCGGGCCACGGGTCTGGCCTATGCAGCGGTATCGCGGCAGGGATTGCCCCTCGACCGGCTCTCCCGCAGTTGGCCGCAATGCGAGGCCATCAAGGCGGCCGTCGCCCTGGACGGCATTGGCGGACCGGATCTGAAACCCGAGATCGAAGCTCGTGTCGCCCGCCTCTTCCGATGGCATATTGATCCGGCACCGCTTGGCTTGTGGGTCGACCGCATTGACGAGCGCGGAAGGTCACTGGCGACGGAGGTCCCTGCGAGCATCTTCTACCACCTGGTGACGGCGTTGATGCAGTATCTGGACAAGACTGGAGGACAGGTCAAACCTTTCCCGCTGCCTGCTTTGGATAGGGGCGAGACGGTTCCGAAGCAGATTTACGGCTGACCGGAAACTGGGCTGCTTTAGTCGACGGCGGAATCCCACGCCGGTTGAGAAGCCATTTGGCAGAGGTCGATGGCTTCAAACCTGTCCAAAACCGAATCTGGCATCCCACTTTGTGCATAGGCAACCGCAATCCGGGCTGAGGCGCCGAGCGATCTCACCAATCCCAGCAATCGTAGACTGGTCAGCGTCGTAGCCGACCTGTCGGATGCGCAACTGGCGCGAATGAAGAAACGCTGTGCGGACGTGCTGGGCAGTCAAGGGACCTACGATCGCGACTTGCGCCAACTTTGCCTGCTGATCGCCCGACGCTAAATAGAACAGCCGGGACGGAAGTGCGAAGCAGCCGCAAGCCGGTGTGACACTCTCCTGCCTTCGTCCAGTCAGAAAGCTCGTTTCCGCGAGGTGACGGGCTTTTTGGCGGCCATGAGTAGAACTCGACGCTGGTCTTTCTCCTGCTTGGGCAGAGACCCTGCGCCACTACATCCGCCGTTTTCTGAAGCCAGACACCGATATCCCCGAGGAGCAGCGGCCAAAGCTGACGAGCTGGACCGAGAGCGCAACGTAAAGCCCCATGGAATCCAGATACGAACTAAAGACGGGCCGGCAACCACCCTAACCCGGGGTTCACCCAAGGCCGACCTTAACTGACCTGGCGATGTGCCTTACCGCCAACGATCTAGTCTAGCCCCCTGGATCGACGTTTCTTCAAAGCTTTGGAACCCTTAGCTTCGGCAGCAAGGCGTTGTTTACGAAGTCGCGCAGTTTTTGTATCTCGTGCCTCCTTCTCGGCGGCGTTAGCAAGTTTTGCCTCGCGGTCGGCGCGCTCCAATCGGTCTTTGTCGACGCTTCGCTGGGACAGTTTGGCCTCCTACCAGAAGACCCTTCAATTTGAATTTTGCCGAAATGTTCCCCATAAAATTCATCAGACCGTGGCCCGCCACGTGGAAGCAGTGACGGGCCGACTACGGCTGTGCGTCATGGCCATCACCGCCTCCACGGAATGGCTAGCCGACGCCTCCGCCAGCTTCAGGTTGCGCGATAGCGTCGAGGGTGTGGTGTCGAAGGCGCCCATGGGAAGGATTGTTTGATGTTTCAGACAGACAAGGGCGCTGCGCTGACGATCTCAGATTTCTCGATCCTAACGCTGCAGTAAGGCCGCTATCGAACTGTATGGCCCGGAGCCAGACCGCGGTGGCCACTGTGCTTTGGAAGCTCATTATGACGGTCGGTCGGCTGATTTCCGTTTCTGGTCTGCAGTTTTCCGAGACCTAATTGGCGCCGTTCATTGCGAATGACGGCGGTGATGGACAACCGAAGTGACAGCTTTATCCGCCTTTGCTTGCGCCCTATTGCTGTTCTCATACTTCATTCGGATAGCTTTGAGGTATATTAGCATTGGCGCATAAATGATCGAGCCGACGGCGCCGTGCTCACAAACAGCCCGACGGTTAGGCCCGGTTCCTGTTCACATCCCAAAACCCACAGGCGCCGGGCCGCCTCGGATCATTCAAGGGGCTGCGACTACAGCGAGACTGGCGTTATGGGCCAAGACTGCGTTGACGAGCCTGGATTCGGCGGCCATCAGCGGACGCCATGTTCTTCCAAGGCATACTGCGCCGCAGACCCAATGCCCAGCCGCTTGAGAAAGCACACTTTCTTGCCTCGGCAGTGCCGGAACCTTTGCGATCGAGCCCGCGACCAAGATGGTCGATGCGCTTGCGCGCGACTACGCCAACACGACCGCGATGATTTTCGGCGCCGCGCCCAGCTTTGATGATGTCATTGCGTCGGTGGGGCAGATCGAGAAGACCCTGAACGGTGGCAAATAGGGTCATCCTCGACGGCGCCGTCTTTCCAACCCACGCGCCGCCCTTCGTGCGACCCCGAGGTCATCAAGAGTTGGCTGCCACCAAAGCGCGTCACCAATCTCCGTCTTGGTTCGCGAAGGCCAGGTCTTGATGAGCTCACCGAGGGCGGCGGGACGCCACCGACCCCAGACATAGTCAGGGTCGTCTGGAAAGTCAGCGTACTGGGATCCAAGAACGTTGCGATGGACGGGCTCGCCACCGCATCCGACGGCTCCAGCGGGCCGGGGAAAACTCTTCTGGAAACGTTCGACGGTGGTCCGATCATAGGGCAAGGATGCTGGTGCGCCCGGTGGAGCATCGTCATTCGAACTTGATCCGTCCGTTCTCTTCATGATCGTGGAGCCTTCACCGCATCTCTGACAGGAGAACGTTTTACGAAGGCGCAAGTGCTCTTCGCGCCGATGTCGGCTAGAACACCCAGATTGCAGGAGGCGAACGGACTTGGCTAATGCGGCCTGCACGATAGTGTGATCGGCGATGCAGCAGGCAATGAAGCAAGCTCTGAGCCTTCCGTCCGGGAGGCCGAGCGGCCGATCAGGCTGGATCTGCGCCAGCTTTCTGAATCCGACAGTGATCGCAATTCAGTCCAATCTCGTGCGACTTTGCCCCTCTGGCTAGCTGCTGGATCGGCTTGCCGATAAGGGTGCTGCCCAGCGGTAGGGGAATGGCCGGTGCAGTTGGGCGCTAGGGGTGATCCACACCGGCCACGGCGGGAATGGTTGGGATGTTCCCCGCGCTGCTTAAATTAAAAGCATATTAGCGATCGCGCAATTATCCTTATGGGTGTGCGAGCCGCGGGAGAATGGATGGCGAGCTCGAGCCGAAACCGACATAAACGGCCTCGATCCTGTCTGTCCGAAAGCGATCGACCCTACTATCGCCAGCAGAATATCCTTGCATGTCTCGAATATTGTCTCGCCAGTTGCGAATGCCGGATTGGTGAATGCCGGAGGTAGCCAGGCACTCCGACGACCCACACAAGTACAGACCAAACCGGCCCGACGCTCCCCGGCGAACGAGCGACCCTCCACCCGACCGGCGTCCTGGTCGATGTTGCAAAAGAAAAACCCGCCGACACTGAAGTCGACGGGCTATCTTCCCTCGAGTGTGCGCCCCTTCCCGGATGGTCCGCCCTACCCAGGAACCCTGCACGGGACCAACTTAGTCAACGCGAGCCGTCAGCGCTGTAGTATTGCGGCAACAGCACGAAGGATTCACATTGTGGAACGTTTCCCAGACGGATAGATCGAAGCGCTGCGTTGCCAACCACCAGCGCTGTTCGAGTGCGCGATCTGCTTCAAGCGGAGCTCGACCATCACATCAACTCATGGGCAATTGACGTTCGCTGTTGGACCGAATAGCGCCGAATGGCATGGCTTGCGACGCAAAAGCACGGCACCTCTCGACAGTTCGTACAGGCGCCGGGGTCCGCGGCCCGCGAAGGACGCTGGGCCTATCGGGACGCCCGATACCTCGCCGGGCGCCTACTCTGGCGCCCCGCCGCCCAATTGTGCAATGGCTTCGACGAATACCCGGTAAAGGCTTTCAACATCTTCGTCGATTTCTATCCTCTTGATGCCGACTGCTTTCGCGTCGGCGAAGAGCTTGTGTGTGAATTCAGCGATAAACACTGCATCGGGAGGCGCTGTCTCGGGGACCTCATTAGTGATCCATTTGTGCAGAAAACTGATGCCGCGTGTGCTCATCCAAAGATCCACCAGGCGCCTAGGCTACAGACCGCGAGCACAAGGACTGCAGCCGAGATCATTATCCCCCTCCGGTTCTGCCACTTCGGTGGAGGGCTAGGCACCAGTTTCTCTGAATGGTTGTCCATCAGGGACAAGCTATGGTGAGAAATTAGGTTCCGCTAATCATGAACGCCTTGGAGAGAATGTCAGACGCCGCCATATGCGGTCTGCACGTTGGGGAGCTTGAGGCCAGCCCACACAATAGCTGATTGAAGGGTGGGATGGACATCCGATCATCTGGCCAGGTCTGCACAGCGCACCACCTGCATTGGTGCGCGAGATTGCGATGGTCGCTCCCAAGCAGCGGAGCTCGTTCCATGCCCGCTGATCCGACGTTGTTCGGCGCGTCGAACTATGTGTCATTAACCTATGATGTACAGGGACAGCGGTTTTGTGCACGGAAGATCCCAGTTTGCGCGGCCGATGCCGACCGGTCTCGCGCGCAGTGCCGCCCTGCCAGAGGGAACCGTTCCGTCATGTAACGGAATTCTTGGCGGCCGACCGGATTATCCAGTTCGGGCAAAAACGGGAGCGTAATGGGGCCGGATGCGGCACGATTGATCTCGAGACCGAAACGATCACCTCTCGGATAGGCTTCTCGTCGTTGACCCAGTCCAGTCTGCCTTCAGACCGAATGGCAAGACCCCGCCTCTCAGAAAGTCTGGTTGTAGGCGCCGACTTCGGGGCTGCGGCGCAGAACGGCGTCGATGGCCTCGAACATCTGTCGGCGACGCTGCGCCGACACCGGGCTTTCGACGACCACGACGAGCTCAGGCTTGTTCGAAGACGCCCGCACCA
>NZ_AYWP01000024.1:0-75276 GCF_000502435.1 Mesorhizobium sp. LNHC232B00 | reverse complement strand
TCTCGGTGGTGACCGTGCCGCTTGAACCGAAGACGTGCCACACACTGCCATCGAAGACAGGGCACGGGTCCTTGAGATCATCCACGCTTTGCGGATGAAACAGCGGGAAAACGTTGGTTTCAAAATCGATCTTCATGTCAGCCCCGGGAATTCGCCCTAGCACTCGGACCCGCGCAGCGATGCAGGCGAATCAATTTGATGTCTCGCGCACTTTATAACCAACGAGTTCAGCGCAAATGCGGCAATGCCGCTCTCCACCGCATTCCTCTGGTCGACCGCGCTTTCAATGGCAAGCAAGCGCCGACAGCCATTCCCGACGCGGCAATTTGAGCTTCGCGCTCGTCGACCAACGGATGGGCTGAGCCTCTCCATTTCACCTTGGAACAACTCACCCGATCGAAAGTTAGAAGCTTGAATCGAAGTTTAGTTCTCCTTCACCCGCGATTAACAAATGTTAGTCGTAAAATAAATTAGCGTCTATAAAAAGGAATATGTCAATGGAAGCAGCCTTGGGCAGGGTGGCCAGAAGTAAATACCCCCGTCGCGAAAATCTATTGGTTTGCTTCTCACACCTTCGATGGAATTTTGTTCATCAACGCCCACAGCATATTCTCACTCTCGCGTCCAAGCAGCAGCGAGTGGTCTACTTTGAAGAACCTGTTTTCGAAGACCTGACACATCCGCTTATGCGGACGAGCGAGCCGTCGTCAAACATTCTGATTGTGACACCGGTGCTCCCGCTCGGCACGTCGCCCACGAAAGCAGATGCCGTCCAGCGGAGATTTGTTCAGCAGGCAATCGCTGCCATGCCGCATAGTCGCTTGATCGCTTGGTACTACACCCCGATGGCTCTTCGCTTCACGGAGTATCTCGACGCAGACATATACGTCTATGACTGCATGGACGAACTCTCCGCGTTCAAGAATGCGCCGCCAGAACTGGGGCAGATGGAAAAGGCCCTTCTGCGCCGCGCCGATCTCGTCTTCACCGGCGGCCTGAGCCTGTTCGAGACCAAGCGCCGCTTGCATCATGAGATCTACCCCTTCCCGAGCGGCATCGATGTGCAGCACTTCCACAGGGCGAGGAAGCCGGGAAAGGACCCAGCCGATCAGGCCGACATTCCCCACCCGAGGGTGGGATATTTCGGCGTCATCGACGAGAGACTGGACGTTCGTCTCGTGGCGCTGGCGGCAAAGACCATGCCCGACGTCCATTTCGTGATGCTCGGCCCCGTGGTCAAGATTGATCCTTCAAGCCTGCCGCAAGCCGAAAATCTGCACTGGTTGGGTGCGAAGCCCTATTGCGAGCTACCCGATTATTTGCGCCATTGGGATGCCGGGTGGATGCCGTTTGCGCTCAACGAAGCGACCCGTTTCATCAGCCCGACCAAGACGCCGGAGTTCCTGGCCGCGGGCCTGCCGGTCGTCTCGACGGCAATCGTGGATGTGGTGCGCAGCTACGGTGCCGCCGGCCTGGTGGAAATCGCCGATGGTGACGATCTGGAAATCAAGCTGCGCTCCGTTCTTTCGCGACCGCATCAAACCCTCTGGCCGCAAGTCGACGCCTATCTCGCGAACATGTCCTGGGAGAAAACATGGAATGCCATGGCAGCTCACATTGAGCGTGCCCATCAAGGCAAGAAGGTCGTCCCCCTTCGCAGGAGCGCATAGCCATGTTCGATTGGCTGATCGTCGGCGCAGGGTTTGCCGGCAGCGTGCTTGCCGAAAGGATAGCTTCGCAGCGTCATGAGAGCGTGCTCCTGGTCGACCGCCGCGGCCATATCGGCGGCAACGCCTATGATTGCTACAATGAAGCCGGCATCCTCATCCATCGCTACGGGCCGCATATCTTCCACACCAACAGCCAGGCGATCGTGGAGTACCTGTCGCAGTTCACCGAATGGCGGCCGTACGAGCATAGGGTGCTGGCGGCGGTGGACGGGAAACTGGTTCCCATCCCGATCAATCTCGACACGATCAACCGCCTTTATGGGCTCAACCTAACCTCGACGCAGCTGGAAGATTTCTTTGCGTCACGACGCGAGACGGTAGAGGACGTTCGCACGGCCGAGGACGTCGTCGTCAGTACCGTGGGACGAGAGCTCTATGAGAAGTTCTTCCGTGGCTACACAAGGAAGCAATGGGGCGTCGATCCCAGTCAATTGAGCAAATCGGTGACAGCACGAGTGCCGACCCGAACCAATCGCGACGATCGCTATTTCAACGACAGCTTCCAAAAAATGCCGGCTGGCGGGTACACACGGATGTTCGAACGCATGCTCGATCATCCGAATATCAAGATCCTGCTCCAGACCGATTTCCGCGAAATTCGTGAGAAGATACCATTCAGGCGCCTGGTTTATACCGGCCCGATCGATGAATATTTCGGCTGGCAGCTTGGGCACCTCCCCTATCGCTCGCTTCGTTTCGAGCACGTTACGCTGGACCGCGAACAGTTTCAGCCGGTCGCCGTCGTCAATTATCCCCAGACGGAAGATTACACACGCATCACGGAATACAAACATCTTACCGGCCAGCAGAGCTCGCGGACCAGCCTGACCTACGAATATCCCAGCGACATCGGGGACCCATACTATCCGGTGCCGCGGGCCGAAAACGAAGCGCTCTACAAGCTTTATGAAGCGCGCTCCGCAACCTGTCCCGACGTGTGGTTTGTCGGTCGCCTGGCAACATACCGCTATTACAACATGGACCAGGTGGTCGGGCAGGCCTTGGCTGCTTTCTCCCGCATCCAGAAGAGCGTCCCGGGTCCGCCAATGGCGGAGCTGGCGGTAAGCTCCCCCGCATACAGGACCTAAGCTCGGGGTCGCAAAATCAAAAGGAGAACTACGATGGACACAAACTTCGATTCAGAAAGCCGTGAGATATTCGTTGTTGGTTTGCGCAACGCCCACGCCATGGAAAACCAGGCGTTATCGATAATGAAACCCCAAGTCGAGCGTATTGAGAATTATCCAGAGGTGGCCGATCGTTTGCGTCGGCACATTCAGGAAACCGAAGGCCAGATCGCGCGACTTGAGGCCGTCCTGGACGGTCTCGACGAAGAGCACTCCACTCTCAAGGATACGGCGTTGTCGATGGTTGGCAGCATGGCCGCCATGGGACATTCCATGGCCGGCGACGAGATCATCAAGAACAGCCTGGCGAATTTCGCATTCGAAAACTACGAGATCGCCGCTTACAATTCGCTATTGGTGCTGGCCGAGGCCGGTGGTTTTCAGGACGCCGAAAGGGTTCTCAAGCAGAATCTGAGCGAAGAGGAAGCCATGGCCAATTGGCTGAAGGAAAACCTGAGCGATGTCACCTTGCGCTATGCCAAGTTGCGCGAGGCCGGGGAAACCGCAAAGAGCTGATCCAATGGGGCGCGGGCGTCCATGACAGACGCCCTGCCCCGGACCGCACCCTCAGTCCGTCCCTTTCGCGGTGAAGAGATTTCGCTGACGGACCAGTTCGTCCGCGATGGGCTGACGGAGGCGTCGCATGCCATCGGCTTGAATGACCGAAAACAGCCCTACCTCCGCATGTCGCGAATTGTCCCAGCCGGGGTAGGCTGTTATCGGGTACAGGCAAATGCCCTCGATCGGCGCTTCCGAACTCATGGCGGCGCGCACCTCGTCGCAGACATAGTGGAGCCAAGCCGGCCCGCCGGATCCCTCGGAACCGGTCTCCGCAATGAACATCGGCTTACCGTACCGATGAGCGACTTCGAGCAACATTTCCGACAAAGCGCGGTACTCATGATGTCCCATCGGTATCGTCGGCCCGTTCAGGTACCATTGATTGTGCGGGTAAAAATTCAGGCCCACGACATCGACAACATCTTCGCTCCCGCCCAACTCGGGTTCGACGTGGCCCAGCAACATGTCGTAAGCTTCGAACTGCCCCTGACGGGCGTTTTCGGCCCGACGCCGTTCGCCGCGGGTCCCGTCGCGAGGAGCGATATGGATAAGCGGCTCGGCCCAGACAAATCTGCAGGCGGGGTCGATCTCCCGCATTGCACGCACGCCCGCGATGGCAGCCTTCACGAGATGCCGCTTGAACCATCCCCGTTCTTCCGGCCCCACGCGCGGGAAATAACCGACTTCAACGGCCCATGCGAAAAAGGAGATCTCGTTGATCGGGCAAAACAGAGGCGGTGTTCCGGCGATCGAACGGTGCACTCTCACGGCTTCTGCCGCGAACGAGGCATAGGCATCGACGAAATCCGTCGATCCCTGGTCGACATGGTCTGGAGATCCGTAGTGGAAGATGTCCCAGATGACTTGGACACCTGCCAACCGGGCGGCCTCGACCATCGGTGCCCAACTTGACCAGTCATAGGTCCCGGGAGCGGTTTCGATCAGATGCCACCGCAGCCCGTCGCGAATGGTGCGAAGGCCGAGTTCGGCGCAGCCGCGGTAGTCGCCTAGGGCGTGCAGATTATGCGAGGTCGCACGGATAAGGTCGAGGCGAACGCCGTCCTTGCGTCGGTGCGAGGAGCACTCAAAGCCCGCCATGAAAAAACTGGCGAACCGCGAAACTTCCGTATCCGAAGCCTCCGCCTGGTGCTCGTGCCTGCGTCCCGTATCGCTCATTCGAAGTCTCCTTCGGGCAGTCGGCTCCAACCGCCTTGGTCGGACCGGGACGGGGTGGCGTTGCTCAGTCCGGCATACCCTCATCCCCTCGCCCTTGCCTGACCGGGTAATGCCGAACCGATTGGTCAAGGCTTTGTTCCTGTGGTGATGCCGGGAGCTGGGTTGCGAATGAGGAACAAGGAGGCCTGCGCCAAGTTCGGGCGATGTACACGGCCGCCGACCAACCCGAGCGGTTGCTCAGCAACAACAGAGGCACGGGATCACATGACCGTTCAGATTCGACTTTTCGAGATCGACCACGCCAGACGCGAGGATCGTGGCGATGGCGCTTGGAGCATCGCACCGGATTTGGGCTATTTGCGGCTGGCAATCGTCAATGTCGTGTTCTTCGGCGCGCCAGGCGGCGGTGATCGGAACTGGGTGCTGATCGACACGGGGTTGCCGACGTCGCGCAGCAGCATTCTCGCGGTCGCGGAAAAGCGGTTTGGCACGAACGCACGGCCAGCCGCAATTATCCTGACCCACGGCCATTTCGACTATGTGGGAACGGTTCTGGAGCTTGCCAATAAGTGGGACGTGCCTGTCTTCGCGCACCCGCTTGAGCGTCCATACTTGGACGGGACAACATCCTATCCGCCGCCGGATCCGTGGGTCGGGGGTGGACTGATGGCCCTGCTTTCACCGCTTTTTCCACGCGGGCCGATCGATCTTGGCAGCCGTTTGGAGATCTTGCCGGGCGACGGATCGATCCCCGGAATGCCCGGATGGCAATGGCTGCATACACCCGGGCACGCTTCTGGGCACATCTCGCTCTGGCGCGAGGAAGACGGCTCGCTGATCGTGGGGGACGCGTTCATCACCACCGGCCAGGAGTCCGTCTATGAGGTTGCTGTCCAGGATCTCGAGATGCATGGCCCGCCGCGCTACTTCACGCCGGACTGGGAAGCGGCTGAAAGATCCGTTAAGCAACTGGCTGCGCTAAAGCCGCGGATGGTCATCAGTGGACACGGCGCGGCTGCTGCGGGAGCGGGCATGCGTCAAGCTCTCGACAGCCTGGCTGAGCGGTTCAGGGAGTTCGCCGTCCCGCCCAAACTGAAATTCGTGCGCGAGCCAGCGACGGTCCCAAATAGTTGAGTTCGGTCTGTACGAACGACAGTATTCCGCGGCTGCTCCGATAATCCAGCGCGGGGCGAAATCGACGGCATCCAGAACCCCCACACTGCGACCGCGACCGACAACCATGCGCGGGCGCGTCGGGAACAAACCAAGGCGGCGCCAGTTAGGACGTCCGTTCGCGGCGGCGAAGTGCATCGAAGTTCTGCGTCAAGGTAAGCCTTCAGATGGAAAACGCGATGAACGCGTGCCCTTATGACGCGTCCCCTCCAGGGTTCAAGGCGAAGCCGGTGTTGTTGCCATCCAGCGCCAAGTTGGCGAACGCACTGCTCTGGATCCCGGCAATCGCAGTCTTGCCCGGTTGCGCGGGCGGTGTGCTCGACCCGCAAGGGCCCGTTGGCTGGGGCAACCGCACGATCCTCTTGAACTCACTGGCGGTGATGCTGGTGATCGTTATACCGACGGTTGTTGCGCTCCTAGCCTTCGCATGGAAATTCCGCGCCTCGAACAGCAACGCCCGCTATGATCCGGAGTTCACCTATTCGGGGCGCATCGAGTTGATCGTCTGGTCGATCCCGACGCTCACCATCCTCTTTCTTGGCGGGCTGATCTACTACGGATCGTACCAGCTCGATCCGCGCAAACCGATCCCTTCCGCGCCGCCACCGCTCGACATTGAAGTGGTGGCGCTCGACTGGAAATGGCTGTTTCTCTATCCCGAGCAGGGTGTGGGCGCGGTCAACCAACTGGTCATCCCGGCCGGCGTTCCGGTGCGTTTCAAGCTGACCTCGGCCAGCGTGATGAACACGTTCTTCGTGCCCCAGCTTGGTAGCATGATTTACGTTATGAACGGCATGCAGACCGAGTTGCATCTGCAGGCCGACCGCGAAGGCAGCTATTTCGGTCAGTCGGCGCACTTCAGCGGCGACGGCTTCTCGGATATGAACTTCAAGGTGAGCGCGGTTTCAGCTGATGCCTTTGCCCGCTGGGCCTCGTCGCTGCGCGGCGGCGGCGGCGTGCTCAACGCCAATGCGTATCGTGAGCTCGCCCGGCAAAGCACAAACGTGCCGCCGGCCGCGTTCGGCCATGTGCAGCCTGGGCTGTTCGACGCAGTTGTTCAGCAGACACTGCCGCCGGGTCCGGGACCTTCTGAAAGCGCGTCCAGCGGCGAGCCACAGGTGAGTCCAAAGGCAAGAGCCGCGGCGGCGGCGCCACCGATGGCGTATAGTCCACAGGCAAAAGGGGAAGAATGACGATGCTGGGCAAGCTCGACTGGTCGGCCATTCCTTTTGATCAACCCATCCCGCTCGGTGCAGCGCTCGGCGTCTTTCTGGCAGCAGCCGCCGTGCTTGGCTGGATTACGGTGAAGGGCTACTGGCCCTATTTGTGGAGCGAGTGGATAACCTCCGTCGACCACAAGCGCATCGGCGTGATGTACATTGTGCTGGCGATGCTCATGCTTCTGCGTGGCTTCGTCGATGCCATCATGATGCGCACACAACAGGTGCTGGCGATCCACGGACCGGGCTACCTGCCGCCGGAGCATTACGACCAGATCTTTTCCGCACACGGCACGATCATGATCTTCTTCGCGGCGATGCCTTTCATGATCGGCCTGATGAATTTCGTTGTACCGCTGCAGCTTGGCATACGCGATGTCGCTTTTCCGACGCTCAATTCCGTCAGCTTCTGGCTGACGGCTTCCGGAGCCCTGCTGGTCAACATCTCGCTTGTCGTCGGCGAATTCGCGCGCACCGGCTGGCTGCCCTATGCTCCGTTGTCGGAAACCACCTACTCACCGGGTGTCGGCGTCGATTACTATCTGTGGTCGATCCAGATCTCCGGTGTCGGAACGCTGCTTACCGGCGTCAACCTGGTGACGACTATCCTCAAGATGCGCGCGCCCGGAATGGGCTATCTGCGAATGCCGATGTTCTGCTGGACCTCGCTCGCATCCAACCTGCTCATTGTCGCGGCCTTCCCGATCCTCACCGCCACGCTGGCGATGCTGACGCTGGACCGCTATCTCGGCTTCCATTTCTTCACCAATGAAGCCGGCGGAAATCAGATGATGTTCGTCAACTTGATCTGGGCCTGGGGCCATCCCGAAGTATACATTCTGGTGCTTCCCGCCTTCGGCATCTATTCCGAGATCTTCTCGACTTTCTCGTCAAAGCCGCTGTTCGGATACCGTTCGATGGTTGCGGCCACGATGTTCATCTGCATCGTCTCGTTCATGGTCTGGCTGCATCACTTCTTCACCATGGGCGCCGGAGCGGACGTCAATGCAGCCTTCGGTATTGCCACGTCGGTCATCGCGGTCGGCACCGGCGTGAAGATCTATAACTGGCTCTTCACAATGTATGGCGGGCGCGTTCGCTTCGACACGCCGATGCTTTGGGCGCTCGCTTTCGTGACCACCTTTACCGTCGGGGGCATGACTGGCGTTCTGCTTGCCGTCCCGCCGGCCGACTTCGTGCTGCACAATTCACTTTTCCTCGTCGCACATTTCCACAACGTCATCATTTCGGGCGTGCTGTTCGGCGCGTTCGCCGGCTTCACCTACTGGTTTCCCAAGGCGTTCGGCTTCCGCTTGCACGAAGGCTGGGGAAAGGCGGCATTTTGGGTCACCTTGGCCGGCTACATGCTGGTCTTCGTACCGCTCTATATCGTCGGTCTGCTCGGCATGACGCGGCGCCTGCAACATATCGACATGGATCTTTGGGCGCCATGGCTGGTGGTGGCCGCATTCGGCGTGCTGGTGATGATCGCCGGCGCCGCACTGCAGATCGCACAGCTTCTCGTTTCGATCCGGCATCGCGACGAACTCCGCGATCAGACCGGCGACCCGTGGGATGGGCGTTCGCTGGAATGGTCGACATCATCGCCTCCCCCCGTCTTCAACTATGCGCGGCTGCCTCACGTCGAGGATGAAGAGCCCTACTGGCGCATCAAGCAACGAGGGATCGAGCAGAACGCAGCCGAGGAAAAGGAATACGAGCCTATCGAGATGCCGCGCAACAGCCCGACAGGCTTCGTCACCGCCTTCTTCGGCACGCTGATCGGCTTCGCGCTGATCTGGCACATATGGTGGGTGGCGATCGTCGGCTTCATCGGCGCCTACATCACCTTCGTCGTCTTCGCCTGGCGCGATCATGGGGACTACGAGATCGCCGCCGACGAGGTCGCGCGCATCGACCATGACCGCGAGGCCTCGCAGTCGGCCTGGCTGCGGCGCTGGGAGCGGCCGGCATGAGCGATCACGCATTCTCCAGCGTCATCACCGCCGGCACCCGGACACGCGACCCCTACCGGCTTGATCGCGCCGATCGGCATGGCGCGCGATCCGCGACAGGCCACGGAGAGGGCGGCCCAGCCTCCAAGTTCGTCACCGTGGCCTACGGGTTCTGGATCTTTCTCCTGTCGGACATCATCATCTTCTCAGCCTTCTTCGCCGCCTATGCCGTCCTCGCCAAGGCGACCGCCGGCGGACCCACCGGCAAGGAATTGTTCGAGCCCACCCGCGTTGCCGTGCAGACGGGTCTCCTGCTCACGTCGAGCTTCACCGGTGGCCTGGCAACGCTCGCGACCCACCGCAGATCGATCGCTGCCACGCAGTTTTGGCTTCTCGTCACCGGGTTGCTCGGGGCAGCCTTCCTGTTCCTGGAGGTGCAGGAGTTCGCGGCAATGATCGCCGAGCAGGCAGGCCCCTCGCGCAGCGCATTTCTTTCAGCCTTCTTCGCGCTCGTAGGCTGCCACGGGACCCACGTCGGACTTGGCCTGCTCTGGCTAGGCACAATGATGGCGCAGCTATGGGTAAAGGGCTTTCGGCCGGACACTTTGCGACGGCTCCATTGCTTCGGCCTTTTCTGGCACGCACTCGACATCATCTGGGTTGCCATCTTCACCCTGGTCTATCTGCTGGGAGTATCGCCATGACCGAGACTGAGAGCAGGCCCGGCGAAATACAGGACCGCCGCGATTCAGCACCGGGCGAGGAACGTATCACAGAGCACGAAATGGCTGGGGGGCTTTTGGGCTACCTGCTCGGCTTCGGCCTCGCCATCCTGCTGACGATTGCCGCATTCATGGCGGCGCAAACGAACCTGATATACCAGCCGGCGGTGATCTCGGCCCTGGTGGTGCTCGCTGTCGCGCAGATGGGTGTGCATCTCGTTTTCTTTCTGCACCTGACCACCGGGCCGGACAACACCAACAACATCCTGGCCCTCGCCTTCGGCGTGCTGATCGTGGCGCTGGTGGTTCTGGGCTCGGTCTGGATCATGGCCCACCTGAATGAGAACATGGCTGCCATGACGGCCCATCAAGCCGGAAAGATGCCTTGAGCGAGCAGCACCCCCGCCCGAGCACCGGAGCTCATCTACCGGAATTCAACAGGCCAAACGAGCGCTCTCTTCCAGCTCATTTGGCCGACACAAGGGTCTCTTTCCTGCGCGCCGGTGACTTGCGGCGAACGCGCCGCTTGGCAACGGTGCTCAGCGCAACCGGCAGATCCCTCGATAGCGCCCCCGTCACCGCGCTCACCATGTCGAGCGCGACGAAGTCCGCATTGATGGCGTTGGCTAATTTACCGGTCGTCTCTCCATGGTCCTCGCCGTTTCCTCCCCAGAACACAACGCCCACCCGTATCGCTGGATTGATGCGTTTTATGCGCCGCACCATAAACCGCGCATGTTTGACGGAGTTGCGGTTCAAGAACCCGATCACGACAGTGTTCAGCCCATCCAGCTGCAGCCGGCGAATGCTAGCCGGAAGCAGCTCTGCAAAACTGGCCTTTGACGTGACCGCGCCTTGGGTCAGCAACACCTGCCCAAGCATCGCCGCCGCCGCGTCGTCGAGTTCGCCGCGTCCGCCGGCACAAACTACGGCCAGGCCGGTGCCGTCCGGGAGATCGATGTCCTGTCCCACTTCCGCATCGATTGCCTTCTCCTTGTCCGAACCAGACGCATCACCGGCGGCGAGATCGTCCTCCTCCGCTTCCTCCTGAGCGCTGTCGTCAAGATTCGCCACCAATATCTGGGCGCTGGCAGCCAGCTGCCGCAGTTGGTGATCATCCATCACGCCCCTGACCCGGTCTTGTTCTCCGAGCAGCAGGGCGGGAACCGCGACCTTGCCGTAGAACTCGAACAGATATTGTTCCTCTAGAATTTCCTCGGCGTGGTCCGTGGCTTCATCTGGATCGCCGGCCAGCAGCCGCTGATACAGCCGGGCATGTGGCTCGAGCACCGGTTCGTTGCCAAACAGAACGTCAAGGAACTCGAACTGGGCCACATGCCTGCCCAGTACAACGAGACAGACAGTGAGCGGAGTAGACAAAACCAGGCCAAGAGGTCCCCACAGCCACGTCCAGAAAATCGCGGCTACGATGACGGCCAAGGGAGAGAGCCCTGTACGGGATCCGTAGAGCCAAGGTTCGATTACGTTGCCAGTTATTATTTCCATGATCACGAACAGCGCGGCTGTCCATAGTACGAGCGACCATCCGGGAGCCACGGCCAGAGCAAGGAACAAGGGCAGCAGTGCACCGATGATAGGACCAATATAGGGAACGAAGCGCAGCGCTAACGCCAGCAACCCCCACAGCAGTGCATTGGGGATCCCAAGGACCCATAACCCGATCGAGATGGGAACGGCATACAAGATGTTCACGACCAGTTGCATGAGCAGATAGCGGCCGAGCCGCTTGCCGGCGTCCTGTAGCGCTTCGGTGGTTCTGTGAAGGTCGCCGTAGCCGACCAACCTTATGAACCGATCGCGAAGATCCTCGCGCTCGAGCAGCATGAAAATAACGACGACGATTATGAGCCCCGCCGACGCCAGCGGACTGATAAGCGGGGCGATCAGTTTTTGCAGGATTTCGAGCGGCCTTTCGCGCGATACGATCTCAACGGGTACCGGTTCGCGTTGAGGCTGGCTGGCTGCTGGCTGCGAGGGCTGTTTGTTGATCTCCTGGCCGACGCGCTCGATCACCCCGGTCAACCTGGCGATGATACCGCCGCCGACGCCAGTTTCTTTAAGGGACCTGACCTTGGTCAGGATATTCGCCTGATAAAGCGAAACATTCTGTGCCAGCTCGCCGACTTGCGTAACGACGACGAAGGAGAACAGGGCGAGCGCCGAGAAGGTGCCAAGCACGCTGGAGATGACGGCCGCAAGGCGGGGAATGCCGATCCGTCTGAGCGCGGAAACCACGGGCGCAAGCGCGAAGGTCAGCAGAAGCGCGATGGCGATGGGAAGGAACACCTCGCGACCGAAATACAAGGCGGCAACGACTGTCACGACAGTCGCCACCGTGGGCAAAGCAGTGCGCGGGTGTGCCGTGATCCCTGTGTTGATGTCCCTCAACAGAGGAACAGAGGGTTGCGCGCCGTTTAGCCGACTTGTCGCCATCCAATTCTCCTGCCCAACTTCGCATGATCAGACATATTCAGGCGGAGCGCAACTTGTGCTGCAAGCTCGAGGGGAGTCCCGCTGGAGCCGGTAATCCGAGCGAATCCTCCATGCGCGGCGCCGTCGCGAGGCGCCTTGGATCGGGCCGAATTCCCACGCACGCCGCAACAGTTGCGGGGGTGATATTGCGCGCTCGACAGTCGCTGCAGATTCAATCAATCATGTCACTCGACTGGCGGCGCGCATGGCGTCAAGTGCCATGCGAACTGCTGCGGTGTCTGACACGCGGGACTGGGTCGGCCTGAAAATCAAGCGGCCGTTTCGGTATTCCAATCCCTTTCTATTGCCCTGTTGGGACGCCACCGGCTTGTTGCGCAAGGTGATCGCGATGGCTTCAGGACCCACATCGACTTTGGCCACACCCAGTTCCGACGCTGCTATTCGCAACCTGGTAAGCTCCAGCAAAACGGCTACTTCGCCGGGCATGTCTCCAAAGCGGTCCTCGAGCTCTTCGCTGAACGCGTCGAGGTCCGACTCCGAACNCGGCTACTTCGCCGGGCATGTCTCCAAAGCGGTCCTCGAGCTCTTCGCTGAACGCGTCGAGGTCCGACTCCGAACGCATACGAGAGAGCCGCGCATAGAGGCCAACACGCACCGTCGGCTCGTTGACATAGGTCTCGGGAAAAGCCCCTTTTTCCAGGCCAGCGATGTCGGCAAGTTGCCTGTCAGGGCCGGGTCTTCTTCCAGCCGCCGAAACCGCCCGCTCCAGCAGATGCGCATAGAGGCCCGCACCGATCAGCTTCATATGTCCAGCCTGATCTTCGCCGAAGAGATCTCCGGCCCCGCGCAGGTCAAGGTCCCTTTGACTGATCGCCAGGCCGGAGCCAAGCCGATCGAGCGCAAGCATCGTCGAAAGTCGGGCCCTGGTGCTGTCGGCCAGTTCAACGCCAGGCTCGGTCAGAAGAAACGCAATGGCCTGCACCGCTCCTCTACCGACCCGGCCGCGAAGCTGGTGTAACTGTGCCAGACCGAACCGATCCGCTCGCCACACGATGATTGTGTTAGCCCGTGGAACATCGAGCCCGCTTTCGATGATGTCGGTGCTCAACAAGATGTCGCCATCGCCGTTGGCGAAACCGACCATGATTTCGTCCAGCTGTCTCCCTTTCATTTCGCCATGCGCCGTCTTGACCTCGAGTTCCGGCGCCAGTCTGTTTAGCTGGTCGCGGACCCTGGCAATCTCCTCGATGCGCGGGACCACGAAGAAGCTCTGTCCACCCCTTTGAAATTCACGCAAAAGGGCCGCGCGCACCGATGCCGGATCGAACGCCGCCAAGATCGTGCGGACGGGGCGCCGTTTGGCGGGCGGAGAGTTTAGGACGCTGACATCCTGGATACCCGACAACGCCGATTGCAGCGTCCGGGGTATCGGCGTGGCGCTCATGCTCAGCGTATGAAGGCAGGGCGCCCTGTTCCGCAGGGCCTGCTTCATCTTGACACCGAAACGGTGCTCCTCGTCGATCACCATCAGTCCGAGATCGGCGAAGGTGACGCTCTTGGACGCCAAGGCTTGGGTGCCCACAACGATCGCAACATGGCCGCTCCGCAGGCCCTCTTTTGCCGCTCTTGCCTCGGCCGCCCCGACCATTCTTGAAAGGTGAGCGACCTTGAGCCCCGTTCCCGCAAAGCGGCGGCTGAACGTCTCGTAATGCTGGCGCGCCAACACAGTTGTCGGCGCTGCGACCGCAACCTGTTTTCCGCAGAGAGCGGCTGCCGCGCAAGCACGCAGGGCAACTTCCGTCTTGCCGAAACCGACGTCGCCGCAGACGAGCCGGTTCATTGTTCTTCCCGACGCAAGATCGTCGAGCACAGCGCGGATGGCGACAGCCTGGTCGGGAGTCTCGGTGTAGGGGAATTTCGCCGCAAAACGGGCCAAGTCCGCGCGGGAGGGCTTCATGATCTCGGCAGACTGGCTGGACCTGACCTTTGCGAGGCCTACCAGGCGCTTGGCCAGCCTATCGATCTCGCGCAACGCAGCTTCGCGTCGCTTGGGCCAGCCCTCGCCGTTGAGGCGATCGAGCGACACTGCCTCCGGTTCCGAGCCGTAGCGCCATGTTCGCTCAAACTCATCGACCGGAACCAGCAAGGAAGCCCCGCCATCATATTCCAACCTGACGACATCCTGTCTTTGGCCGGCCACGTCGACCTGTTCGACGGCCATGAGCAAGCCGAGGCCGTGATCTTCGTGGACGACGACGTCGCCGATGCGCAGCTCGGGTTCGGGCATGCCTGCGGCCGCGCTCCCATTCGCCTTCAAAGCGGGACCAAACAGGTCGGCCGCGGTCACCACCGCTATATCGGATTGCGCGTCGACAAACCCTTCGTCGAGAACGAATTCAGCCTTGAGAAGAGAGCCCCTCGCGGCCGAAAGGATCTGCGGCAAGTCGGCGGCTTTCTCGGCCCTTCGACCTAGCTTCCGATCGAGCAGCCGATCTGCTCGCTGCAACTCGGAGGCATCGCCGGTGAACACCACACTGGCCCCGGTGCTCGTCTGTCTTTTGACGAATTCCGCGAATTCATGCCCTGGTCGGGCCCGGCGAAAGAATTTGGGAACTGGGGCAGCAGAAACGGAAAGTCTTGTGGAACAGCGGCTACGCACAGCAGCATCCCACTCGTCTCGCGACAGGTAGAAATGTTCAGGCAAAGGTTCTTTCCGTCCGGCAGCTACCTGTCTGGCACGGCGTGCATCCTCGACCAGAGCCAGAACCCTGCCGAGCGGCTGACCGTCGGCCTCTTCAAGAAAGGAGATCGAGGCGCTCGACGCCGCATCGAAAACAGACGGCATATCGCCGTACAAGGCGACTATGCGTTCTTCCATCGAGGTCGTGCGCATGGCTGCCAACGCGGGGTGGTCCCCGGCTTCAAAGATGAGCTCGGATGCCGGTCCGACGGTAATCGAGTGACACGTCCGTTCGCTGAGCTGACTGACTGGATCATAGGTCTTGAGTTCGCGAATGCAGCTGTCCGGGCCGACGACGATGCGAACGGGGCCATCCGCGCCAGCGGGAAAGATATCCACCACATCGCCCCGAAAAGCGATCTCACCCGGTTCATCAACCCTTTCGTCGACAACATAGCCAATTGCTTCGGATCTCATTCTGAAACCGTCCCGGTCGAACTTTTGTCCCACCTCCAGAACCGTGAAACCGCCAGCAATGACCGGAGCAGGCGGCACCCGTTGCAGGCTGGCTTCGATCGACATTACAGCGATGCGCGGGCGATCGGGCTCTGTTGCGATCTCACGCAACGCGCAAAGTCTCCGCCCCATATTGGCGCGTGTCGGCCACACCCTGTCGTAAGGCAAGCAATCCCAGGACGGCAGGAAGATGATGTCCGCGCGGGGGAGGAACTGATGCAAAGCCCCGGCGATCTCCTCGGCGATGTGTTCCGAGGCAGCTATATGGACGATGTGCTTGTCGGGACTGGCCTCAAGCCCGCCGGCCAGCGCTGCCGCCATTGCCGAAGATGGCGGGACGACGCGCTCTGTCGCGAAGCAGTTATCATCCGTGTGACCGATTTGTCCGACATCCGTCCGCGAAACATGCCTGTTCACTGAAATCTCACCTTGCCCGCAGGAGAACGCCAGCGGAGCCACCCTGTTCCGTGGCACGCATTAAAAGTGTCCTAGGACCGGGCCACGGTGCGGGATTGCCATGAGAGACGAGTGGCAAGGTCAAAGCCGAACCACCATGGCGAGTTCCCGAAGCTGCTCACCAGCGGGACAATTTGGGACCGAGCCTATGTCATAGGTTAATGCACTGCTGTCCGGGTCCCTCTATGGCTGCCCTGAAAAGTTGGTAGCTTTGATCACTACCGGAATCTTCAATCGCGCTCGACGTCGGCAGGATGCTCTACCCGTGGAACCACGCCGATCGGTGCCGCCTCCGCCGCCTCGCCGTACCTCACCGCGCGATGCCATCGGTCCGGAAACTGGCCTACCGGAACTTTTGGCGCGAATAATAGTTCGATCACCAACATCAGCTAGGTAGTCAGTTTGTCTCCCACCTCATCCTCGGATGTGCTCGTTCGCAAACTTCAGACCATCTCGGATATTCGGGAGGCTGATATCGGCGTCCTAAGAAGCATTCCGATCCAAGAGAAGGATTATTTGGCCAACCACGACCTGGTGCGTGAGGGCGACCGTCCTGTTTACTCGTTTGTCGTGCTGGATGGTTTGGTCGGTTCGACCAAACATACAGGCGAAGGAAAGCGACAGATCACATCCTTCTTTGTGGCCGGCGACATTCCTGATCTGCACGGGCTGCATCTGTCGATCATGGATTGTAACTTCTCAACTCTTACGCCGGCCCGAATAGGCTTCATGCGGCACGACACTCTACGCTCCGTCTGCGACCAACACCCCCGCATTGCCGCCGCATTTTGGCGATCGACATTGATCGACGCCGCGATTTACAGGGAGTGGGTCACCAATGTGGGAAGGCGCGAAGCATACACCCGCATGGCTCACATTCTGTGTGAACTTATTTTTCGCTTGCGCTCGGTCGGACGCATCCAGGATCACGTGGCGGATATTCCCATCACACAGGCAGCCCTCGGCGATGCACTGGGCTTGTCTACGGTCCACGTCAATCGCATGCTTCAGGAACTACGACGGAGAGGCCTCATTGCCACCTCTGGGTCACAAGTGCATGCTCTGGACTGGGCCGGCCTCACTCATGCAGGAGATTTCGACACGACCTACCTGCATCAAAGGAACCCCGCAGATTAGTGGTGACGGAAGCTCTCCGATGGCACGATTTTACTTCGATAGCGGCGATCGTGATTTGTTTTTCGAGGATGAGATAGGTGTCGAGTGTGCTGGCCTCGATGAGGTGCGCCGCGCGGGATTCGAGGGCCTTGTCGACCTCACGAGAGAGTCCCTGAAGAGCGTCGACGGGGAGCAATTGTTTGTCGAAGTGCGTAATGAGAATGGCGATAGGATTTTGCGGCTGAGCCTCTCACTTCAGGTCAAATTGATGAAATAGGTCTGGACGCTCCCATTCGCGTCAGGCCGGCCGGATTGGGACTGCATACATTTGTTGCGGGCCACATCTGCCCCAGGAATACGGCATCGGCGATCATCGATACGGGAAAGTGGTGATCCGACCCGCCTCCAGGCAGCATCTTCATGCCGGTCGCCCATCGGGGGCCCAATCAGTTGACCGCTTGAACCTGCGGCGTGACACGCGCCGGTTTCTCCACCCGCCGCGGTTGTGATGCAAGACCGGGAACCATCAAAGAGCCGCCGAGTTCGACCCACGGACAAGCCCGGGTTCTCAACATGGAAGAAATCGGCAAGGCACAACAGAAGGCCATCGCCCGTCTCATACGTCAGTGGATTTCATCGGACGCCAGTCGCCGCCAGTTGCGCCAGTTGCTGGATCTGCCGACCGACGCCGACATACCCAGCGAGCATCGGTCATTGCTTGACGAGCTCGACCGAAAGCTCGAGCAGTGAGGGCGCCCTGCTTTCAGGAGGGCTCCCGAGAGGATTGATTGTGGGGGGCCAATTTTCTTTGAAGCCCTTGGAACCGCAATCCCACATGCTGGTTCATGTTGTCTGACCATGGACACCGCAATGAAACGAAAAGCAGACAAAGTGAGCCGGGTGGCGAAAGGACAGGAGCTTGAGGTCGAACATCTGGTCGAGGTCACCGACGTTGACCCGAAGCAGGCACGCACACTACTGCGCCGACATGGCGCCGATTGGCCGAAACTCAAGGATCAGGCGGAAGCCCTGAAGAAGGAAGACTAGCAGTTACCTTCCCAGCGGTTGTCGAGAAAGCTGTTCGAGTTCGGTCTCGTCGGTTATCCCCGCTTGGTAGTAAGCCAGGATGCGCGATGCCCGCTGTTCTCTCTCGGTTTCAGTTTCGTTTTTGATATTGCTGCGTGCCAGGACGCGGCTCAGTATGGCAAGCTCTGACGGGGTGAATGCGTCTCTATGCATTGGATCTCAACTCCGCGCCGCCCGCCCCGCGAGGAAGCCGAGGCGATCTGAAGCAGTGGGGTTCCTACCACCGACGCCGGACAATATGGGATTGTGCAATAAGGATTGTCCAGCGTGCGCCAACGCTGGACAGGAAAGAATGTTCCGTCGGTTTTCGCGGGATGATGAAGGCTCGGGCAGCCAGGAGCTTGCGGATGTTTGGGATTTGCGCCCAGGAACATGACGCGGGATACGGGATTCAAGACTTCGAGTTGCGGCATGTGAACCGAGCCGAGATCCGATACCTAGACGTGAGCTTCTGGACCTTGCTGGGCGTTTAAGAGTTGGGAGACGGCTGTCATGATCTGCGGCAGAAAGAAGGGTTTGGTGATCATTATACTGTTGGGCACACCTTCCGCTCCCCAGTGTTCCGCGCTATCGCCACTGATATAGACAACCGGGATGGTCGAATTGGACCTTCGCAAATGCCGAGCGACCTCCCCACCCCGATTGTCCCGGTCCCAAACGGATGTCCGTGAGGACGGCCCTGAACTTGGTTGGATCGGGATCGAAAGCCGCCAGCGCCTCGGCGGGATTCCGAGTGCCAACGACCTGGAAACCGGCCTCCTCCAAGGCTGACTCTAGGTCGAGCAGGATCATGGTCTCATCTTCGACGATCAGAACAGCACCTTCGCTCATCCGGGATTTCCCAAGTCGCCACCGCTACTACGATTTCGGCATCAAAGTGGTTCCATCCGACACGCTCCGGCCGGTTGGTTGAATTTGAACTCCGCGCTGCCGCGATTGCGTGACGTCATGAAGCCGACTTGGAGAACGGCGACCGGAATAAGCTGCTTCGACAGCCTCGAGGCCCAGATAACGGGCTAATTACAGGCTGTAGCGAACTCTTGAACCGCGCGAGGTTCCTCCGCTCTAAGCCCTTGTGGGTCGGTCCGCTGCCGAGGCTTGCCATGATGCCTTTGATCAAGGTTCCTCCTGATCTCCAGATGCTTGCTGGATCTGCGTCATCACCTTTCGGGGATCGACATTCTCGGCCAGTTGCGGCAGCTCTTTGTCCGCCGGTGTCGACACGTTTAGACGCGCCGTCAGGGCAGCCACCATCTCGATCAGCCGCGTGGTTTCATGTTCGTTGAGAAGGCTGATCTGCAAATCCAGTTCCGCTCGGCGTTCGCTGGTTTCGGCCATTCTGTTCTGGTTGATCAGCACGAAAGTTGACAGGAAGATTGCCTCGACCGAGGCCACCATGGCCAAGATCACAAAAGTCGGGTCCCAAGCTGGGATGGCCGGTATCGCGCCAAGGTTCGCTAGGATCCAGGCGACAAGGATTGCGAGATGCAGATAGACGAAAGCCATGCTTCCCGCGAAGCGCGAAATGACGCCGGCAATCCGCACCTGAACGCCTTGGTGCTCCTCCTCTTTTCGCCTGTGCTCGACCAGGGCCTGGATGTTCTGGTGGAGCACCGACTGCATGTCGGCCGGACGTTGGTCGCTCATTTTGGAGCCTCGTTTTGAACAACGATTTCGTGCAAGCGGCGTCACTTGTCGCCCGCCTGGACCCGCTGCGAGGCCGAGCCCGCCTTGCCGGCACGCGGCTTGAGTCGCGGCCGACGGGGTCCTTGGGACAACGCGTGCGATCCCGCAATCGCGTGCACCATGCCGACCACTGCCTGCGGTGCGCTCTGATGAACCATATGGCCCGTGCCCGGAATCACATCGAGGAAAGCCCCCCCGATTTCGGCATGCAGGCGTCGTGCATCCCCTTCCGCATCGAACAACCGGTCTTCGGATCCCGCCAGAATTCCGGTCGGCACGGCAATGTCCTTATAGCTGGCCTTCCTCGACAGGGCCGCGGCTAGCATCAATGCCGACTCCGAGCAAATCGCCCGCAGTTGGGAAGGGCGGCTGGCGATGTCCTTGGCGAATGCGGAGAAGTCGCTGGCGATCACGCCGGGTCGAAAGATCTTCTCCATTGCCCACGGCCAGGTGATCCTCACGAGCAGAGGCAGCAAGGTGTGGCGAAAGGCCGTGCCGATCACAGGCAATGCCGGCAGCGCGGCCAGTGCAAGATCCAGCCGCGGTGGCGGATAGTAATAGCCGGAGACCAGCACAATGCCGGCCACCGATGGAGAATGCCTTCGCGCCGATTCGAGGGCGATCCAAGCTCCCCAGGAATGTCCGAGCACGAGATATTTCTCTATGCCCATCCGGCCGACGGCGGCATGTATGAGGTCGGCTTGGTCGCGAGCGGACCAGCGCCGGCCGCGCGGCCGTGGGGTTCGCCCGAAGCCGGGGCGGTCAAATGCGAATACCCGGTAGGTCTTTGCCAGCTCATCGAAGATGCCGCTCGACCTGAAATCGTCCGCCATGGACCCGTTGCCATGCAGGAGGAGCAGTGGCATGCCGGTTCCGGCTTCGATAACATGCAGGCGCAGACTAGCGATCTCAATCACCCGTCCGTGTGCGCGGCTGGCGATCGCACGTTTGGCGCGGACGACGTTATATCCCGCCAATGCCGCCAATATGGCCACGAGCAGCCCGGCCGCGAGTTTCGATCCATCTCTGTCGAACGCCATGCTCGTGCCTGTTGGAAGCTGTGTGCGCGAGCCCAACCTTCGGGGTCACAGCTTGTTCCGTCAGACAAGGACGAAGCGGCAGCCGGCGAAACCTTCTTGGCGGTTGGCGGTTAATGCTGATTGGCAAGATGAACTCACCAAGCGGAGAGCACCATTGAATGGGGCACCTCAAAGCGTCAGATGATCCGGGTCGCGACCTTCAACGTGAACGGCGTCAACGGACGATTGCCGGTGCTGCTCAAATGGCTGGGCGAGACGCATTACGACATCGTGTGTCTTCAGGAATTAAAGACATCGGACGAGAAGTTTCCAGCCCAAGCCATCAGGAACGCCGGCTACGGAGCGATATGGCATGGTCAGAGGTCATACAATGGCGTAGCCATTCTCGCTCGAGGCAAGCAGCCGCATGAGCGTCGCCGCGGGTTGCCGGGTGACCTCGATGACATGCACAGCCGCTACATCGAAGCGGAGATCGACGGCCTTGTCGTCGGCTGTCTCTACTTGCCCAATGGCAATCCAGCGCCTGGTCCGAAGTTCGACTACAAGCTCCGCTGGTTCGAGCGGTTGATCGACTACGCACGGCTCTTGCTCAGGGACACGCCTGCCAGTGTGCTCTGCGGCGACTATAATGTCGTGCCGACGCCGATCGATGCCGCGGTCCCGGCGAGATGGCTCGGCGACGCCGTCTACTTTCCGGAGAGCCGGCAAGCTTACGCCGACATGCTGGCTGAGGGCTGGATCGACGCAGTCAGGCTGATCCATCCCGAAAGGGGCGTCTATACCTACTGGAATTTCTCCTACCGGGGCGGTTTCGACCGCAGTTCCGGCCTTCGGATGGACCATCTGCTGGTAAGCCCCTCGCTTATGAACAGGCTGGGCGGCGCGGGCGTGGACGTTGCAGTGCGGGGATGGGAAAAGCCGAGCGATCACGCGCCAGCCTGGATCGATTTGGATTGGCCCGGCTGAATTGAAAATCCGAACTTCAGCCCGAGCGCATGACGCCAGGTTCTTCCATCTCCTCGGACTGCTCCGAATTCTCGGACCCGGCGATCAGATCGTGGAATCCAAGGGTGGCGACCAGATAACCCGCTTCGTCGTAGACTTTCGCTACCCAACTTGTCGGGTCCGCGCCACCGACAATTCCGTCAAGCATGGCCTCCTTGGCAGCGAGCTTCGCCTGGCGGACAGCTTCATCTCGATCAGCCATGTCGGCAAAGATTGCAGGCTTGAGGAGGCCTTCGATGAATTCGAAGCGAAATTTCGGCATCGATTCCTCCCATCAGCGGTGCCAGTGGATTGCTGACAAGTCGAGGGTCGACGCCAGCATCTCGAAAACGATGCAGCAGATGCGCCCGCCTGACCTCAAACGTCAGCCAGCGCTGCTGCCCTCCATTTTCCAATCCCCTTGCCAACGTGCTCGCACGGCAATTGTCAGCATGGCCGCTTCCGTCATCCCGGTCTGGAAAAGCCTGACCAGCTCTCTTGCGATAGAATGGGCCGCCGCACTGTCCGGCAGAATTGCAAATTCCTGGCACATCGCGTCGAAAACCGCGCGAAGGGTGTCCAGATCATTCGGGGAGAGAGCTTCGGTGTTCGTGCGAATAGGTCGGTCAAGCATCAAGCGTCTCCAAACGAGCAAGAGTACGATGGTCGCTCCCAAGCAGCGGAGCTCGTTGCATGCCCGCTGATCCGACGTCTATGCGGCGCGCCGCGCCGCGTGTCATTAACCTATGATGTACCGGCACAAGCGTCCGTGCCCGCAAGATCCCAATCTGCAAAGCGATATCGGCCCGTATTGCATGTACTGTCGACCCGTCAGTCGGGAGCGTTCCATACTGTAACGGAACTCTTGGCCGTCGACCGCATTATCCAGTCCGGGCAAAACGGGGGCGATATGGGGTGACTTCGCGCGATGATCGATCTGAACTGCAGCGCTTCGAACTTCTGGCAGCGCTGGGCGATCGCATTCGCGAGATTGCTGATCCTGCCGATCTAGCCTACGCAGCCGCGGAACTGCTGGGTAACCATTTTGGCGTCAGCCGAGCCGGATACGGCACGATCGATCTCGATAATGAGACGATCACCATCGACAAGGATTGGAACGCGCCGGGCATCAAAAGCCTGGCTGGGACGCTGAAGCGAGGGGACACCGTTGTTTTCGAAAATGCCGAGACAGACCCGCGAACCAGCGACCATGCGGAGGCCCTAAAAGCCATCAGCGCTCAATCTCTCGTCAACATGCCGATTACTGAGCATGGCGGTTTGGTGGCGCTGCTTTATCTGAACCACTCCGCGCCCCGACGCTGGGCCAAGGAGGAAGTGACCCTCATTTCGGAAGTCGCGGACCGGACGCGTACCGCGATAGAGAGACTTCGCGCCGAGAAGGCCTTGCGAGAGAACGCCGAGCGCCTCGCCTTTTTGGACCGCCTCGGCAGAGAGATTGCCCTCGCAGCCGACGCCGACGCTGTCATGGAGATCACCACACGGCTTCTGGGCGAACATCTTGGCGTCTCGATTTGCGCCTATGCCGACATGGAGCAGGACCAAGATCATTTCACAATCCGAGGCGACTGGAGCGCACCCGGCTCGCCCAGCATCAAAGGACATTACAGTCTTGCCGATTTCGGTCGCCTGGCTGTCAGCAAGCTCAGCGCCAACCGGCCGCTTATCATCAACAACAACCTTGAGGAAATTGCTCCCGAGGAAGCAAAGACCTTTCAGGATATCGGCATAACGGCAACCATCTGCATGCCTTTGGTCAAACAGGGCCGGCTGGCCGCCTTGATGGCCATCCACGACAAGCAGGCCCGCGTCTGGTCGCAGCGCGAACTGTCTTTGCTGACCGAGGTGACGGAACGGTCCTGGGCTCACATCGAGCGCGTTCGCTCGGAACAGGCGGCCCGGGCGAGCGAGGAGCGGCTGAGGCTTGCTACCGACGCGGCCGCTATTGGCATCTGGGATTACGATCCCGTAACCGGGGTGCTGCGTTGGGACGCCCGGTGCAAAGCCCTTTTTGGCCTGCCGCCGGACGCGGAGGTGACATATGAGAGCGCCTTTTTGGTGGGCCTCCATCCAGAAGATCGGGCACGGGCCGACGAGGCCGTGCGCCGGGCGCTGGCGCGGGACACGTCTTCGCGCTACGACATTGAATACCGGACCATCGGCTTGCGGGATGGGAAGGAGCGCTGGATAGCCGCAACCGGCGAATCGTTTTTCCGATCCGGCCGCGCGGTCCGCTTTATCGGCACCGTCATGGACATCACCGAGCGAAAGCGGGTGGAACATCAACTTCAGTTGATGAATGCCACCGCTGCCGCCGTTGCGGCCGAGCTTGACGTGGAGCGCATTGTCCAGACAGTCACTGATGCCGGCGTAGCGCTGTCGGGCGCACTATTTGGAGCTTTCTTCTACAATGTGATCGACGACAAGGGCGACAGCTACATGCTCTACGCCCTGTCGGGGGCACCTCGTTCTGCCTTTGAGAACTTTCCCATGCCGCGCAACACCGCGGTGTTCGAGCCCACTTTCCGCGGTACAAGCGTTGTGCGCTCCGACGATATCCTCGCCGATCCGCGTTACGGAAAGAACACTCCCCGCAAGGGCATGCCAGAGGGCCATCTGCCGGTGCGTTCCTATCTTGCCGTGCCGGTCGTCTCGCGTTCTGGCGAGGTGCTGGGCGGCCTCTTCTTTGGTCATTCAGAGACCGGCGTCTTCGCCGAACAGCAAGAGGCGGCCTTGCTGGGGCTTGCGGGCCATGCCGCGACGGCAATCGACAACTCCCGATTGTTCAAGGCGCTGCAGACACTCAACGCCACGCTCGAACAACGCGTCATAGACGAAGTCGCCGAACGCACCAAGACAGAAGAGCACCTGCGCCAGGCTCAGAAGATGGAAGCTGTCGGACAGCTCACCGGTGGCATCGCGCACGACTTCAACAACATGCTGGCCGTCATCATCGGCGGCCTGAACCTTGTGCAGCGCAAGCTCAGAAACGGCGACACCAACGTCCACCAATTCGTGACCGGAGCGATCGACGGAGCACAACGTGCGGCAGAACTTACCAAGCGACTGCTTGCCTTTTCCCGCCAGCAACCGCTGGCGCCGAAGCGGCTGAACCCAAATCGCCTTGTCTCCGGCATGAGCGAATTGCTGAACCGGACGTTTGGCGAGACCATCCAGATCGAGACCGTGCTCGCTGCGGGATTATGGCATGTGGAGGTGGACGCAGGGCAATTGGAAAGCGCGCTGCTCAACCTTTGCGTCAATGCACGCGATGCCATGCCCACCGGTGGAAAGCTGACGATCGAGACGTCCAATGCACACGTCGACGATCGCTACGCCAGGGAGAACGCAATTCCTTCGGGCCAGTATGTAATGATAGCCGTTACGGATACCGGAATCGGCATGACTGCCGATGTCTTGGCCAGAGCCTTCGATCCGTTCTTCACCACCAAAGGGGTCGGCAAGGGCACTGGGCTGGGGCTGAGCCAAGTCTATGGGTTCGTTCGTCAGTCGGGCGGCAGCGTAAAAATCTACTCCGAGAAGGGTATCGGAACCACTTTGAAAATTTATCTGCCGCGTTCGCATGGCGGCGTGCTCGACAGCCAAACCGAGGCCGTGGCGGGCGAGCACCCCGGACGTGCGGACGAGATCATCATGGTTGTCGAGGATGAAGATCGCGTCCGGCTGATGGCTGCGGAAGCGCTGCGGGAGCTGGGTTATTCCGTGTTTGAGATGCAAGGGCCACGGGACGCTCTGGCAGCCGTCGAAAGCGGGCAAGTGCCTTCGCTTCTGTTCACTGACGTGGTCATGCCGGAGATGTCGGGACGCGAGCTGGTGGACCAGCTCAAGAGGACGCACCCGTCGCTAAAAGTGCTTTACACCACCGGCTACACGCGAAACGCCATTGTCCACAACGGCACGCTCGATTTCGGAACGGAGCTTTTGACCAAGCCCTACACGATCGACGAATTGGCGGAGAAGATCCGGAAGGTGCTGGATAGAAAGTGAAAGGGCAACGGCCGCCGGTGCTCGCTCACCAACCCTCTCCGCTTCAGCCGCGTCATCGGAGCGCGCGCTTGCCGCGTAAGGTTTGCAGCGAAACGGGCCGGAAGTCCCAGCTGTCGACACCAACATCATATTGGCGCGTCAACGGCTTCAATTTGCCGTGCGAATGTCCGTGCAGGTTTATCGACTTCTTGCCCATCCGGTTCCACGTCCGGAACGGATAATGGCACAACACGATAAGCTGGGTCTCCTGTATCAGCTCCCTATAGTGCTGGACGCTGTGCCACCCGTGTGCGGCCGTTGTTTCGGAAGCATCATTGTTGCCGACGATGAGGTTCTTGCGGCCGTTTAGGTGTGTCAGCAGGGCTTCGACGTTCGATTTGCCGTGGCGCGCGAAGTCGCCCAGATGCCAGACTTCATCCTCGGGGCCGACGGTCTCGTTCCACCGGGCAATCAGCGCTTCATCATGCTCGGCCAGCGATCCGAACGGCCGGCGATCGATCCTGAGAATGCGGGGATCATTGAAATGCGTGTCGGTTGGAGGCGACATGCATTAGCGGGGGAGATCCCGACGGTCGTGCGCATTTTGTGGCTACTCGCAGGTGCGCCAACAGTCCTAAATCGTTCCTCTGTACTGGGTTGCCTCAATCCATAGTAAGAGTGCAACAAGTGGCGACCGCCCCTTAACTTCCAAATCCCGACCTCGATAGCCCCCAGCCACGATCCATACCGTCTTTGAACGCTGATATATTTTGATGCCCCGTGCACTCGCCCAATCGCACAGGTATGCAAAGTCTCGCTTCATGATTTTCCCACACTTCGCAAAATCGGAACGCTAATAACCGCGAAGGTAGAGGTATGTTCCAAGAGGGGCGATAACACTTTAGCATCTCCTTACGAAACAAACTCGCCTGCTCCGAGTTTGAATCGGCATGGCTAAGGGCAGCATCAGCATAGGCGATGAGGTGGCAATCGTGGCGACAGTCCGGCGGCGCGTCACCGCAGACCGCGTAAGCGTCTCGATCCCCTCTTATGGCTTCCCGCATTCCATCATCGACCGGACTTCCCAAGTGCAGCAGGGCCAGCCGATCGAGCTTATCGGCAGCGTCACTCACATCGATGGTGATCTGGCGACGGTGAACTTTGGCGTGCCTATCACCGTCAACCTGGACACGCTGCGCCTGGTGAATGCCTACAAGCCGCCGACGAGTAAGACGCCGCTGGTGGACAAACCGACATGACGAAGCTTTCAAAGCTTGACCCGCCTAGCCCGGCAAGCTGCACGGCGGCGAAGACATCCCGGAAGAGCGGCATTTCTATCCGTGCCCGAATTGTGGGCAAGAGGTGGACCAGCGGGATTTGCGCCAATGCCGCCACATACGAATACAGCTTGGCCGACCCAAGCGACCCGACTCATTCCTCCGAATTCATGCTCTCCGAACTTGGTCCGCCTATTCCCGGCAACAGGCGCGAAGGCGATCCGGCTGACGAACAGGAGGATTTCTAACCCTGCCAGTTTCCCGTCAGCAAGTCGACATCGGGAGCTGTACCAGGTCCATATGAGCAGCCAGGCTACAGTCCGTTTCGGATTGGCAGCGGCAGACGACAACTTGGCCGGCGATGCATTTCCGGGGATTTCCGACGGCGGGACGAGCATCCCCGGCCCCCGACTTCGCCGCGTCGCAAAAGCTAGGACAGCAAAGAACCCGCAGGCCGGAGCCAGCGGGTGTACGTTCAGGCGATAGGACGCTCCCAGCCGGCACGTGTTTGCGGCCCTTTTTGGGGCCGGGAGCGGAACGAAAGGGCCAAGTGACGATTTTCTAATGGAAGGGTGATGATCGAGGAAGCCTGGAATGGTTGAACTTCTGAACCTGGAAATGGCAGTCGCCAGGCAACACGCTAGGCGCGCCGAACTCTCCCTCGATCAGCCACAGACAATGAACAACGACAACCACGGGCTTGCGACCAGTCTTGCGCTGTGCAGCCGCATGCGAGCCGGGCAGGCGCGGGCAAAAGCAGCCCGTCGGCGGCTACTCAAAATAGCGCACCCGACAAGCATGCCTTGAGGAGCCAAAACCCATGATGTTGTTCGAACCACTCAATTGGGATGGTCACAAGCGAAGCGAGGTCTACCATGCCGCGCGGTTGTCGATGCTCCATGATCGCGTCCTGAAGCGCATGGATCGACTCGACCACTCGGCCGATGAAGTTGAGCGAGCGGCAGCCATTCTGGTCGACCTCACCCACGCCTCTGCTGCCGAGGCTTTTCAGGACGCGGTTTTCAGGAATCCGTCGGCAGCCTTCCTTCAGCTTGAAGCAGGTCAAACACTTGGGCTCTGATCGGTGAGGCAGGGCGCCACCGCCGCCTCACGCTTCTTCCACTGCGAAAGCTGCGGCTTGTGGCCAAACTTTGGGTTATGCCGCCCTTCGGCTATCAGGTCTGAAGGGATTGGCGAGTGTGAAGGCGTCTGGCCTGATACCTCGTTCAACCTGTCCCCATGTGACAGGATGGGAAATGGGGAAGCCCGGCCGTGCTCGCGGAGAAAAAGCCCCGACGGCGGTGTTGCCCCGGCCGTTGCGCAGATAGTCGAGGAAGATGCGGCTTTTTCGGGCCGCCGGGTCGGCTGACAGCAGGTATCGGTGGGGTTCGGCATCCATGAGGCATTGAGCCAGCGATCTGGCCAGTTGCCGGACCTCGTCGTGGGTCATCCTGGAGGCGAGCGGCGTCATCAGGTGGATGCCTTTGCCGCCGGTCACCTTCGGCCAACTCTCCAAGCCAGCCGCTTCCAAGATACGGCGCAGCGACAGCGCGGCCTCAACCACCGCTTGCCACGGAACGCCTTCACCGGGATCAAGGTCGAGGACGAGCCGGTCAGCATGTTCGACATCGTCAATGGTGGCGTTCCAAGGATGCAGCTCGACGGCATCCATTTCGACTAAGCCAAGCAAACCGTCCAGATCGTCAATCCACACTCGGACACCTTCGCCACCTTCGCGCTTTTGGACCCGAAGCTGGTGCACCGAAGCCGGTATCGGAGGCAATTGCCCCTTGTGATAGAAGGTGGCGCCGAAGGCGTGGCGGACCAGCTTCAGCGGCCGCCGGCCCAGATGAACCAAAGCCTGATCGGCCACCCGCTCCCAATAGCGCGCGAGCTCTTCCTTGGGCGGCGCGATAGCATCGGGCAGAAGCTGCAGAATGTTTTCGCGAGGGATGCCATGCCGGCCTTCCGATCTGCGCTTGGAGGGAGACGGCGGCTTGGCCGGGATCGCCTGAAGATCTTCCCGCAGCCCCTTGAACACGGCTTCCCGCAAGATGCCGCGATCCGTGACACCGCTGAATTGCACCTCCGCCAGCACGTCGGGCCTGACCCAGGTCGCCTTCGGCTTCTCAACCGGTTCGGACAAGGGGGATTTGCCGACGACCAGCGGATCTAGCCGTTCCCTGACCCTCCGTGCTGCGTCCAGCGTATAGCCGCTCTGAGCTTTCCCGGCATAAAGCAGCCGGTCGCCTTTCCATCTGCCGATATACAGCGAGGCAATACGGCGGGGGTGAGCACCAAGCTTCTCGACAAAGGCGACAATCGGGAACGTGTCGCTCTTGATGCATTTCACCTTGAGCCAGCTCGTCTGGATGCCGGAGCGATACGGCGAAGCGGCTCGCTTGGATACGATGCCTTCCAGGCCCATCCGGCACGCGTGGTCGAACACGTCGCGACCGCATGCCTCTAGGTGCTCGGCATAGGTCAGCGTCGGCGCCGTGTCCTTCAGCACCTTCTGGAGGGCGGCCTTGCGTGCAATCAGTGGTTCTCGCCGAAGATCGCGGCCGTTGAGGTGCAGAAGGTCGAATGCAAAGAACATAAGCTTATGCGAGTTCGCATTCCCCAGTTCCCGCTCAAGAGCTTGAAAATCCGGCAGGCCGGTGCTGCCCAGAACAACGGCTTCGCCATCGAGGATCGCGGATTTGACGGGCAGCTGCGCCGCCGCCTGAACAATCCGCTTGTAGCGGCGCGACCAGTCGTAGCCCCGGCGGGTAAATGCGCGCGCCTGCCTGCCCTCGACGACAAGCTCCGTCCGGTAGCCGTCATATTTGATTTCATGCAGCCAGTCGGCCTCCTCGGGCGTGTTTAGAACCAGCGTTGGCGATTGGAACGCGATGAAAGCGAGTTGGCCTTCCGGTTTACGCATGCACTTGCGACTCCCTGACCGGAGTCAAATCGGATAGCAGCAATCGGTTCCTGGAGTTTTAGGAGAATATGACCTGCTCGGGCGACCAGCATGCCCACCCAAGCCGGCCAGTGCTCGTATGCATTCCAGCGAACTATTCACCCTGTCAGGCCGATCCGCGCCCGGGCAAGTTCGTCTCCTCCTTCACCTGTCGTCCCAAATCTCTGCGGAGGCGTTCGGTTTTGTCGGAGCCGTCCTTGGGGTCTGTCCGTTCGAGTTCGCGGTCGATTGTTTCGCGCGACCCCTCCACGGGATCCTGTTCTGGAGATCCGTCAGGGGCGTTGTCGACCTTGCCTTTGTTGCCCGGCCCGCTTGGGTAGAAAGATCTCGACATATTCAGTTCCTTTCCGTCTGTCCGCAAAGCCCGAGTTCCAGCTCTCAGTGCTTGCCTATCAAACCAGACCGCCAGTGCATTGTTCCATGTCCGGCACCGCCCTGGTGCACTGTCGCGCCTGCGAAGAATGCGACGAACCGGGAGAGTCATCACGCCGCTAGGCCGGGCTAAAGTGAGCTCCAATACAAGACGGCTGTTGCCGCCCCCGGGCCGTGCTTAGACCGCTTTGCTTCGGGCCGCCCGTCGCCGGCATCGTCGGGGCTGACGACGCAAGTCTCATCTGACGTGAGGCGCAAACTTTGGCCATAGCCATCTCGTTAACCATGACCATCGAGAGGCCAGGCGGCCTCGGACCGACTTGGCAAGAATGCCGACTGGTGCGACGTGCACGATGTTCGCGGCCCGGCAAAGGCCAGATGCCAGGCAAATTCCGCCGCCACACGCGGCCAGGGAACATTTCCTCTTGCTTGACGTTTTGCGCCACCCTCGTACAGGAAGTATGGCCATGCATAGTCGCAAACCGGTGATGGCCGCGCTCGTCAAAGAGATCGACGCGGTCCGCCTCAGCATTTCGCTGCTTCAAATCGATCAATGCAGAGACGCACGACCCGGGAGAAGCGCATGGCGTTCCGGCTATGAGCTGAACGCCCAAAAGGCCCGCCTGGCTCGCCTGGAGACGGTGCTCGCGAGCTATCCGTCGTACCGGCAGCCCGGAGATTGGAACATCAACAGAGTGAGTGACAAGCAACGCGGCAACGTTTCTATGGAAAACGGCATGGGAGGCAGGCGCAACCACAAAGTGGAGGTTCTGGGCGACGTGTGCTCAGCTCCTCTCGGCCAGGAAATGTGCTGGCCGATTTTGACCGAGTGCCAGAACCGCATCGCCTGCCACAAGCCCGTTAAGGGCCACCCGAACCCGCATTCGGCGGCCTCAGGCGGAAGCGCGCCTTGTTGCGCCCGTTATGAGATTCTCGATCTCTTGCTTGGGCACGGGCCTGGACAGCAAGAATCCCTGTAGCTGGTCACAGCCGAGTTTGCGCAGAAAATCGCATTGGCTGTCCGTCTCCACACCTTCCGCCGTGGTGCTGAGGCCAGTGGCGCGGGCCAGGTCAATTATCGCCTGAACAATAGCCTCGTCTCCATTTGAGTGACCAAAGCCCTGCACAAAGCTTCGGTCGATCTTGATCCGGTCGACTTCCAGGGTCTGCAGGCGTCCAAGTGAGGAGAACCCCGTCCCAAAATCATCAAGAGCAAAGCGCACGCCGATGCTGCGCAACGCTTCGACGTTCTGCTGGCATTCAGTTCGGTGCTGAGACAGCGTGCTTTCGGTGACCTCGAGTTCAAGCCGTCGAGGGTCCATCTGGGTCTCCAGCAGGATGCTCGTGACCTTCATGGCAAAGCTCGGATTGTTCAACTGCAACGCCGACACGTTCACCGCCAATGTCTCGATTGGCCAGTGTACCGCATCCAGACACGCCTGGCGGAGAACCAGTTCGCCCAATTGTTCAACCAGTCCCATTTCTTCGGCCAACGGTACGAACAAGTCGGGCGCAACCCAACCACGCTCCGCATGCGACCAGCGGGCAAGCGCTTCAACACCTGCCATCCGGTTTGTGTCTGCGGTGTATAGCGGCTGGTAGTAGACCTGAATCTGGCCGGGCGCTTGCAAAGCACTGCGCAGGTCCTGTTCGAGACCCTTGCGCATTGCCAGGGTTTGGTCCATCTCGGTTGCGAAGAATGCATAGCTGCTGCGGCCGCGAGCCTTGGCGTGATATAGTGCGACGTCGGCTTTACGCACCAGCTCTATCCACTCCAATCCGTCCCTTGGAGCGAACGCTGCGCCAACACTCACCCCTACAAAGACCTGAGCTCCGGCGACCTGAAATGGACGGCGCGCGGACTCGAGCAAATGTTCGCATAACGTCCTGACCTCATCTTCGCCTGCGACCGAACGCTTGATGATGATGAATTCGTCGCCACCCAGGCGCGCGACCGTGTCTGCCTCGGTGGTTAGCCGCCTCAACCGGTCTGCAAACTCCCTAAGCAGCTCATCGCCAGCGGGGTGACCGAGGGTATCATTAACCTGCTTGAACCTGTCGAGGTCGAGGTAAAGAACTGCCAGTTGCTCGCCCGTCGAGGGCAGCCGCGACAGCGCGTCGGCCAAACGGTCGTTGAATTGCCCGCGATTGGGCAGCGCGGTAAGCAGATCGTTGTGGGCGAGTTGAAAGATTCGATCTTCCGATTCAATTAGCTTCAAAGTTCGCCTGCGCAACGCTCTGAGAGCTACAATGACACCGCCCAGAACCAGCCCGCACAAGGCGACCAGAATTGGAACCAGTTGAAAGAGAACGAAGGTCCCGGGCCGGTATGGCTGCCAGACGAAGAAGCCGATGGTCGAGCCGGATCGGTCGACGAGGGGATAAGATGCCTCTGCCGAGGCGAGCTTGTTGACCCAGGAGAAACGCGCACCCTCGAGCAGATAATCCTGGCGCAGCAAGGTAAGCAGACTGCCATCGAGATATCGAATCGCGACGTGCAGGAACTCCTCCCCTGGTATTTGCGCGATGTGGCCACTGTCGGAAACGACCGGCTTTACACTCACAATGGCGGGGTGGCCCGAGATGACGGCCATGTCGGAAGCACCTATCGTGAGCACCTGCTCCGTCACTCCGTCGGTGTCCTCACGTTTCAACCTTGCCCTAAGATTAAGGACAAGAGGCGCTGTCATAGGACTTGCGGAACGGTAGCTGGAGGAAGCGACAATAGAGCCGTCGACGAATGCGTAGACTGGCGCGTCATTGGCGTCGAGAATGTAGACCTGGTCGTGGCCAAAGTAAGTGTGCATCCAGCTGCCGAGATTGGTGTCGATCCATTTTGCGTCGCGGCTCCGCAGCGCATTGACCGCATCGTCCCAAACCGTGACGCTCTCCTGGTCATGCGCTACTCCGCTCTCCAGGTTGGATACGATCAGCGCAACCAGGCTTTTTTGCCGCGACACGGCAACACGGTCAGTCTGGATAGCCGACCACAGCAAAAGTCCCGCAGTGACGATCGCAACTATCAGCGTCACCACGGTGATGGGCAAAGCCGTTCTCAAGAGGAAGAGACGGCGGGTTGGTTCGCCAAAATGCCGTAGCGGTTTCATGAACCTGCTGTACGCCAGGAAAACTTCTGGATCGTTAAAAGCGCCCCCGCCAAGGACGGCTTGCAGTGAGCAACTGTGCCGTTAAACTCGATGATAGGTGACCTGCCCAGGTGATGGCCCCGCGCGAAGAGATCGAGCCAGGAAGGGCACTAAACGTGTCCAGCAAGCCAAGCGGTATTGCCCTCCAATACTCCGACCTCTGCTGCTGCCCCGAGCGTTTCAGGAAATTGGCGACCTACATCCTACACGCGAATATGACGGGCGGGCGCCACTGTTTCTTCGATCAGCGATGGGTTGATTAAGCGCGGGAACATTAGTGGGCCAGCGAGGTTCTTGGCGTTAAAGGGGCACCAGCCAGCCGTGACCCGTGACAGGGACACAGTGGAATATCCGGACTCGCAACAGGGGTTTGCGATAGGGCAGCCTATGAAATCAGTACCGCGCCAAGCAGCAGGACTCCTCTTCGACACGATCGCGACCTGATCGAGGAGACCAGCAGTGTTGGAAGACGCTGCAGCGGAACGCAAGAAAGCTGGAGGGGTGATTGCAAACCAAATCGACCCCCACCGCTTTCGGGACTCTCACTGCACAGCACCGCTCGACGCAGCGGTTCTGGGCGAGGTGCAGACGGCTTCATTGCCCTTGGCGCGGTGCGGGCCGACGACACTAAGGGCGTCGAGCTGGATCGAGCCGGCCGTATCGACGCCGTGGCGGCGATCCCATTTCCGGGCGAGACGGTCGGCGAGTGCCTGATGTTGCGCTAAACAAAGCCAAGGCTTGCGCCGAGCCCATGCCGATGGACGAGCCTTATTGGCTCAAGCACGCCATGCCGACTAATATGGGACCACGCCCGGCCAAAACGGCCGAACGAACGATCTTCGAGGCCGTTCGAGCCCAGCTTTCGATGTTGAAGATCGGACAATGGAACGGCTCCAAATGAGGACGCTTTCCCGAGGTGCTCGCAGACGACGCTTAAGATTCGGCGAATGTTGCAAGGGAGAACGTGGCAGCCCACCAATTTACGCTGTTCGAGACAATTCTTTCTCACACCTGTCGCGCGGTCTGAATGCAGATTTGCTCCCGGTTCATGCTTCCCCGGAACCCTCCTTGCGTCTCTCACGTGAGCCAAAGAACACCAGCATTGAACCGAGACCACCCAAATGTCGGCCATATTGAAGATGACGGAATACCAGCCGCCTACGTGCAGACCTATAAAATCCGTCACCATCCCTATGGTGAGCCTATCGACGAGATTACCGAGCGCACCCGCTGCCATGAGACCAGCGCCAATGATGACCTGTGGCCCTTTGGCACGCGCGACCCACCACCAAAGACCAAGGATAGCAAGCACGGTTACCGTCACCAAAACCATGAGATCTGTTGTGGTGCCACCTGACAGCAGGCCGAACGTCGTGCCCTCGTTGTACCGCGGGCGCAGCGCCAAAAACGGCAATGGGTCGAGCCCGTCGGGGGATGGAAGCGACGCGCGTACCCACATCTTTGTCCCCAAGTCGAGCATCAACGCTGCGACGAAGACGATTGCCGCCACAGCCTTGGTTGAATGAAACCACCTCGCGGCCGCACTTCCCTTGGTTTCGTTTTTCAAACTCTGCTCTCAGGTAGCAAGCCGACCCATGACATGTATATGGGTTGGAACAGAAACCAGCCGCGATCATGGCGCGCTCGCACATGGACGAACATCAAGATCGTAGTGAGGTTTGTCCGCCAGATCATTCGAATGACCGCGGCGGCAACCCGGGCTGGCCCAATCGTATTGCTGATTCAATTATAAGTTCAGCCACATCGCCGGTAACGTTGACGCCTCGCGTGGCAGTTCTTTGGGATCGTCAACGATGCCGCATCAATTTGGCTCTGCAGCCTGCTCGCGTGAATAGACGGCGCCAAATGCAGGCATGGGGGATAGGGTTGCCTTGACCCTGTCAAAACCCTGCCGCATGGTCCGCGCCCAAACGCGTTCGCAACCGAGAGCTCCCCGTTGAACGAATATTTCCTGCTGCCGCTGGCCTCGCTGCCTTTCCCCAACATCAACCCGATCCTCATCCAGGTCGGGCCGCTGGCGGTGCACTGGTACGGCGTCGGCTACATCGTCGGCATCCTGTTCGCCTGGTGGTATGCCAAACGGCTCGCCGCCAACCCGAAGCTGTGGCCGAACGGCGTGCTGCCGATGAAGCCGGAGGACCTCGACGACTTCATCGTCTGGGCGGCCATCGGCGTTGTGCTTGGCGGCCGCACCGGCTACGTCCTGTTCTACGATCTGGCGCGCTACATTGCCCACCCGCTCGATATCTTCGCCGTCTGGCAAGGCGGCATGTCCTTCCATGGTGGCCTGCTCGGCGTCATCCTCGCCATGACGTTGTTTTCCATCAAGCGCGGCATCCGCACCTGGTCGCTGTTCGATGTCGTGGCCGCCGGCGTGCCGGTCGGCCTTGGCCTGGTGCGCGTCGCCAACTTCATCAATTCCGAGCTCTGGGGCCGGCCGACGGACGTGCCCTGGGCAATCGAATTCCCCAATGGCGGGCCGTTTGCCCGCCATCCCAGCCAGCTCTACGAGGCCCTGCTCGAAGGCGTCGTGCTGTTCCTCGTGCTGCGCATCCTCACCCATTCACGCCTCAAGCTGAAGACGCCGCGCTTCGTCGGCGGCGCCTTCATCTGCGGCTATGGCCTGTCGCGCATCTTCGTCGAGTTCTTCCGTGAACCCGACCAGCAGCTCGGCTACCTCCTCGGCACCAATTGGCTGACTATGGGCATGATCCTGTCGACGCCGATGGTGCTGGCCGGGATCTGGGCGATGGCAACCGCCAAGCCGGTGACGCAAGCAGAGCCGCAGGCGACATGACGCGGCTGAAGACCCCCATCGTCGACCTAATCGGTATGATAGGGGCCGACCTGGGACAACAAGACGCAAAGTGACGGTTGTTCCGAGATGGCGGACTGACGCCCGTTCGGTACCAATTTGCTCTCGTTATCCTTGCGCTCTAATGGACGCTGGCGACCGCGTCTTCACGGCCCTCGTCGATCGTCACCCAAACGCCTGAATTCTCGTCAGATTGGCGCTTCAGGTAAGTGTTGTCGGTGTCGGTCCTGACGAGCACCCTGGATTCCAGATTGTCGAGGATGAAATCGCCGAGGTTGGTGCGCATGGTGAGCACCGCGTGGCCATCGCCGTTCGACCGGCGCGCCACCGTCATCAGCAGATCTCCGGCCGGAACACCCTGGCTCATCAACTCGCGACGCTTCTCCAGCGCATAATCCTCGCCGAAGGCTGTGGCAGAACCCGATTAGTTGTGGGTCGTTGCCGCCGTTGCAACGTGCATCGCTGAGAGGTTCTGCTAGCGCGCTCGCCCGCAGCGCTTTAGCTGCCTACCTGCCTGGCTGCTTTGATTCCGGGAATGGAGGTTCTGAGCTACCCGAGATTTGAGTTGGCGAGGCGCAGACGCGATTGCTTTTGTGTCAATCTTACCAAACCATCAGACCTGCAGGGCGAAAGACCCCTCCCCTGCCGTTCGGAGGAGCGAAAGCGCGTTACCGCCAGGATAGCTGGTCTNTGTCACCAAACCATCAGACCTGCAGGGCGAAAGACCCCTCCCCTGCCGTTCGGAGGAGCGAAAGCGCGTTACCGCCAGGATAGCTGGTCCTTGGGCAACCGACCGCTCGGGTCGAATACAGCTATCTTGTGCGGCAGATCCGGCCCCCAGTCCCAAAGGACCAGATTGCGATCTTCCATCTCGGCGCTCGCCGCGAAACTTGGGACAACGATGCCGGCAACATTTCGAGGCCGCAGCCGGTCGTAGACGGACCAGGACGCCGGACGCTCCCCGTCGCTAAGCGCCGTCGCCCAGGCGCAGGCCATGTCTTCGAGCGCGACAGAAAATTCTCCCCTCGTCTCTTTCGTTGTCAGATCCGCGATGTCGTCGCAGTCGACCTCATACGAACACAGCACACAGGGATCGATTCGCTGCGCGAAGCCCTGGTTGGCTTCCTTGATGGCTGTCATCAGGCTCAACGCCAGATAGAGCGCCGGCACACCTTTGGGATTGAATCGGGCCCCTCGGATCGCTGCTCCTTCACCGGAAGTCGGTTTGAATGCCCAACGTGGATCGTGCGCCCGATAGCAGGTTCCGACAAACTTCACGCAAAGCCACCAACGGCCATGTGATCGAGATAATCACGAACCGCAACGGCCTTGCCGTCCTTCACCAGCGCCTCAGCCGTGCGTCCGCCGAATGCTGGAAGCGGCTGAGCCCGATACCAGGCCATCGCCTGCTCCTTGCCGCCCGCCCAATCCGTCACGCGACTGATAATCTCGAGCATCTCCCGCAGACGCCCCTGTGTTTTTACCGCAGCGCTGCGCTCTGACCGATAAAGGGTCTCGCGAGCAAGACCAGCGGTTTGGGCCAACTGGCTCTTGGACATGCCAAAACCATCCGCGACTTGTCCGATCGCAATCTTCCCGTTCCGGTCCATATAGGACAGGATGAGAGGTCCGTTCTGTTCGGGGATCTTGAGTGCCTGGGCCACAGAATTCATCCTGCCACAGTGAGAGTCAGATTTCTTGGGCAAAAGATATGGCAGTCTTCGACGGCTTTCAAGCCCAGGTCTGAGCCAATTCAAGCTCACAGTCTCGCACTGGTGCTCCACGCGCCTGCTTGGGACCGCATCTCGCAAGCCACGGCCGACAGTCAGCAACCCCAAGCACCTTATACAGGGAATCTGGTCATGCGACTTGCAAGCGAGCAACCGTGACTGTCTATCCGACCGGCGGAGATGAACTCGTGCTGTTTAGACCTGACAGCGCGGCAATCACTGCAGCGGTGACCTCGGCGGTGGGGGCCATCCCCCCAAGATCCGGACTGAGATGCTCCCCCCGGCCGGTGACGGTTTCAATCGCTACCATTAGGCGCCGCGCCGCGGCGTGCTCGCCGAGATGGTCGAGCATCAGGCTTGCCGTCCAGAACGATCCAAGCGGATTGGCGATGCCTTTGCCGGTGATGTCGAACGCCGAGCCATGGATCGGCTCAAACATCGACGGACGGTTGCGCGACGGTTCAATGTTCGCGGTTGATCCGATTCCCAGCGAACCCCCAAGCGCCGACGCCAGATCAGACAGGATGTCGGCGTGCAGGTTGGTCGCCAGCACAGTGTCGATGCTGCCGGGCCTGTTGACCATTCTTTGCGTCATGGCGTCGACCAGCATCCAGTCAACGGTCAGCCCTGGGTAGCCGCGGACCACTTCGCGCACGACTTCGTCCCAGAGCACCATGCCATGGCGCTGTGCGTTCGATTTGGTTACGACGGTCAGCAGCTTGCGAGGGCGCGACAAGGCAAGATCGCAGGCAAAACGTGCGATACGCTCAATACCGGCGCGGGTGAAGACAGCAACGTCCATGCCGACTTCGATGGGCAATCCACGATGGGCGCGACCGCCAACCCCCGCGTATTCGCCTTCGCTGTTCTCGCGTACGATCACCCAGTCGATCTGTTGGCCGAGGTCGGGCCGCAGCGGGCCTGTCAACCCGGGCAGAAGGCGTGTTGGCCGCACATTCGCATACTGGTCAAACCCCTGGCAGATCGCCAGGCGCAAGCCCCACAGCGTGATGTCGTCGGGGAGCTCCGGGTCGCCGACCGCGCCGAAATAGATCGCGTCGAAATTCTCAAGCCGAGCAAGCCCATCCTGCGGCATCATGCGGCCATTGCGGCGATAATAGTCCGAGCCCCAATCGAAGCGCTTGAACTCGAAGGCAAGACCGAATTCCGCGGCAGCCAAGGTCTCCAGCACCTCGACGCCGGCCTCAACCACCTCGGGGCCGATTCCGTCGCCACCGATCACCGCGATCCTATGCAAGGACATTTTCAGTTTCCTTCTCAGCGGCAGCGACCTTGGCGCTAATTTAGTCATTGGTTCGGAGTTGGCGGTCAGGTATATCGTCAGTCCGCGTCTCTTGCCACGCGAGAGCGGCAACAGTGGTCTTGCCCTGATCAGCGAGGCGGATGGCGATGCCACGGCAATGGCCGCTCCATCCGTCATCAGCTGCTTCAATCGCCGCGCAAGGATTTGACGATACTCCAGCGGGCCGGTCGCCTTCCACCAACTTGGCCGCAGCCGAGTTCCAAGATGGCGCCCTTCGGCCACGGATTTGGACTATAGACCCGCTGTTCTGCGGTTCCTGCATGCCCGCTTTACAGGCGGATTTGGTAGCGCTACCGTTTCAGAGTCGCGTGACCTGGGGGAACTGGAGGCAGACGTCGCCGACGCAAGTGGTGGATCGCCGCACTGCCGGCATCCGTTTCAAGCCACGCCTGATACAACGGCTCCCAGCGACGTTTTCGCAGGGACCATCGGGAGGAGTTCGATGGCGGCTGTCGCGATTGGCGATGTCTACAAATCCTTCGGGGCCACTGAGGTCCTGCATGGCGTCAGCGTCGATATTGAAGACGGCGAGTTCGTCACGCTCGTCGGACCCTCCGGCTGCGGGAAATCGACGCTTCTGCGGATGATTGCCGGTCTGGAAAAGATTTCGCGGGGCCATATCTCGATTGGCAGCCGGATCGTCAATGACGTTGCTCCTAAGGAACGCGACGTGGCCATGGTCTTTCAGAATTACGCGCTCTACCCGCACATGACGGTTGCGGAGAACATGGCGTTCTCGCTCATGCTCAAGGGTGTTCCGAAGGCGGAGAGCGATGCAGGCGTCGGTCGGGCAGCCGAAATCCTTGGGCTGGTCCCGCTTCTGTCACGGTATCCGCGGCAGCTTTCTGGAGGCCAACGTCAACGCGTCGCCATGGGCCGCGCGATCGTGCGCAATCCGCAGGTATTCCTGTTTGATGAGCCGCTCAGCAATCTCGATGCCAAGCTCAGGGTGCAAATGCGCGCCGAGATCAAGGAGTTGCACCAGCGGCTGAAGACCACGACGGTGTATGTCACGCACGACCAGATCGAGGCCATGACCATGGCCGACAAGATTGTGGTCATGCACGACGGTATGGTCGAGCAAATCGGGTCGCCGCTGGAGCTCTACGACCGCCCGAACAACCTGTTCGTGGCAAGCTTCATCGGCTCTCCCGCCATGAATATGCTCAAGGGAACAATCCTGACCGAAGGCACGCCGCGTTTTCAGGGCGCGGGAGGGATTTCGGTGCCTTTGGCCGGCCCGTTCTCCATTGGCAATGGCGAACCCGTCGTGCTGGGGATACGGCCAGAGCATTTGCGGCTCGGCGACAATGGCATTGCGGTCACCGTGGTGGTGATCGAGCCAACCGGCTCGGAAGTACAGATCATAGGCCGGACCGCGGGAGGCGAGGATGTGGTCGCCAATTTTCGGGAACGCCATTCCTTCGCGCCGGGAGAAACCATCCGGCTGTCGGTCGAGCCTGGTCTCGTTCATCTCTTTCACGGCGAAACCGGCAAGCGCATGAGCCTCCCGCAGCAGTAGGGCAACACGCAACGAGGAAAACACAGGAGGAAACGAGCATGAGATTCACCAGACGCGACGTGATCCGCACGACGGCCGGCGCCGCCGCCGGCGCGTTGGGGAGCCGGTTCGTCGGCTCTCCGGCCTTCGCCAAGGAGGCTTTGACGTACAAACCGGAGGATGGCGCGAAGCTCAGACTGCTGCGCTGGTCGCCTTTCGTGCAGGGCGACGAGGACCAGTGGCTGAAAAACACCAAACGGTTCACGGAAGCGACGGGGGTGGAGGTCCGCGTCGACAAGGAGAGTTGGGAAGACATTCGCCCCAAGGCTGCGGTCGCCGCCAATGTCGGCTCGGGTCCGGACCTGATGTTCGTCTGGTTCGATGATCCGCACCAGTACCCCGACAAGCTGCTCGATGTTACGGAACTGGGCGATTATCTCGGCAACAAATATGGCGGCTGGTATGAGGGGCCAAAACAATATGCGACACGCGAGGGCAAGTTCGTGGGCCTGCCTCTGGCCACCATCGGCAACGCCATCGTCTACCGGGAAAGCTGGGTGAAGGAGGCCGGTTTCTCGGAGTTTCCGAAGGACACGGCCGGCTTCCTCGAGCTCTGCAAGGCGCTCAAGGCCAAAGGTCATCCGGCCGGCTTTACCCACGGTCACGGCGTCGGCGACGGCAACAATTATGCGCATTGGCTGCTGTGGAGCCATGGCGGCCAGATGGTCGACGAGAAAGGCAAGGTCACGATCAACAGCCCCGAGACGCTCAAGGCGATCCAGTATGCGCAGGAGCTCTACAAGACCTTCATCCCCGGCACCGAAAGCTGGCTCGACGTCAACAACAACCGGGCCTTCCTCGCCGGCGAAGTGAGCGTCATCGCCAACGGGATTTCCGTCTACAACACCGCCAAGGTCAACAAGGACAATGATCCGAAGCTGACCGACATTGCCAAGGACATGCGCACGACCAACATGCCGATCGGTCCGGTCGGGAAATCCGTCGAGCTGTTCCAGGTGACCACGGCCGTCATTTTCAACTACACGCCCTACCCCAACGCGGCCAAAGCCTATCTGCAGTTCATGTTCGAGGATCCGCAAATGTCGGACTGGATCACCTCCTCGGCATGCTACTGTTGCCAGACGCTCAAAGCCTTCGCCAACAATCCGGTCTGGAAGGCTGACCCGAACAATGCGGCATATGCGAAAGCCTCCGAGACGCTGCGTCCCAACGGCTATGCCGGGCCGCTCGGCTACGCCTCGGCGGCCACCATGGCCGACTATGTTCTGGTCGACATGTTCGCCAAGGCCGTGACAGGCCAGGCCACGCCGCAGGAAGCGATGGAAGAGGCGGAAAAGCGGGCCAACCGTTATTATCGCGTTTGACCACAGCTGAACCGGGCGGCGGACCATGTTGCCCGGTTCGGTTTCGGACGGCGGCTTGCGTCGCCATGCAACCAGACCTCGTGAGGAGCCGGCCATGGCCGTGACGTCCGCTGCGGTTCGGCCGCGCCCATCAATCCTGTCGCGTCTGGCCGAAAGCCGAAATGTCCTGGGCTTCGGCTTCATGCTGCCGGCGGCGGCGCTGCTGCTGGTCTTCCTGACCTACCCGCTGGGGCTTGGCGTCTGGCTCGGTTTCACCGATGCGCGCATCGGTCGCCCTGGCATCTTCGTAGGTATTGAGAACTATGAGTATCTGTGGAGCGACAGCATCTTTTGGCTCTCGGTCTTCAACACGCTGCTCTATACGGTCAGCGCTTCGATCCTGAAATTTGCGCTCGGGCTCTGGCTGGCGCTCATCCTCAACGAGAACATTCGCTTCAAGTCCTTCTTTCGTGCAGTGGTGCTTTTGCCCTGGGTGGTGCCGACGGTGCTTTCGGCGATCGCTTTCTGGTGGATCTACGATTCGCAGTTCTCGATCCTGTCATGGGCGCTGCAGCAGATGGGACTGATTGATCATCGCATCAACTTCCTCGGCGACCCGACCAATGCGCGCGCGTCGGTTATTGCCGCCAACGTGTGGCGCGGCATTCCATTCGTCGCCATCACTCTGCTGGCGGGTCTGCAGACCATCCCGCAATCGCTATACGAGGCCGCCACCCTCGACGGCGCCAGTCGGTCGCAGTTGTTCCGCTACGTGACCCTGCCGCTGCTGACGCCGATCATTGCCATCACCATGACCTTCTCAGTGCTGTTCACCTTCACCGACTTCCAACTGATCTATGTGCTCACTCGTGGCGGCCCGGTAAACGCCACTCATTTGATGGCGACATTATCGTTCCAGCGCGGCATTTCCGGAGGCCAACTCGGCGAAGGTGCGGCAATCGCCGTCGCCATGATCCCCTTCCTGCTGGCGGCGATCCTGTTCAGCTATTTCGGCTTGCAACGGCGCAAATGGCAGCAAGGCGGCGGAGACTGATATGGCCACGATCAGGCAAGCGGAACGCATCGAGACCGACGATGGCGGCATGGGCTATTTGCAAAGCCTGCCCCGCCGGGTTGTGACGGTCTATCTGCCGCTTCTGGTGTTTATGATCGTGCTCCTGTTTCCCTTCTACTGGATGACCATCACGGCAATCAAGCCGAATGCCGAGATGACCGACTACGTGAACTACAACCCGTTCTGGGTTGTTCACCCGACATTGCAGCACATACGTTATCTGCTGTTCGAGACCTCCTATCCTGGTTGGCTGCTCAACACGATCATCATCTCGACCGCCGCCACTTTCCTGTCACTGTTGGCAGCGGTGCTGGCGGCCTATGCGATCGAACGCCTGAGATTCTCGGGCGCGCGGCAGGTCGGCCTTGCAGTGTTCCTGGCCTATCTTGTGCCGCCTTCGATTCTATTCATCCCGCTATCGCTGATGGTGTTCAACCTCGGCCTCTATGACACCCCGTTCGCGCTGATCCTCACCTACCCCACGTTCCTCGTCCCCTTCTGCACCTGGCTGCTGATGGGCTATTTCCGCTCGATCCCGTTCGAACTTGAAGAATGTGCTCTCATCGACGGGGCGAGCCGCTGGCAGATCCTCACCAAGATCGTGCTGCCGCTGTCAGTCCCTGGCCTGATTTCCGCCGGCATCTTCGCTTTCACGCTATCCTGGAACGAGTTCATCTACGCGTTGACCTTCATTCAATCGTCGGAAAAGAAGACGGTGCCAGTCGGCGTGCTCACCGAGCTGGTTCGCTCCGACGTCTATGAGTGGGGCGCGCTGATGGCAGGCGCGCTGATCGGGTCGTTGCCAGTGGTGGTGCTCTACTCATTCTTTGTCGAGCACTACGTTTCCTCAATGACCGGCGCGGTAAAGGAATAACGCCGTGCGACGAACGCCGTTGGCAGATTAGCCACGGGAGGCGAGCAATGAAACGTCGCTTGGAGATCGAGAAGCTTCTATTTGACGATAGCGCTACGAGCGCGGCCGCATTGGCGGCGTTAACGGCCTGGCAGCTTTCAAGATGACTGGCAAGAAAGCCGACCTTTACGTCGAGCGTAGTGCGCGCCGCTTTGCGCCAAAAACGGTCCTTGTTGGTTCCGCGCCAAAGGCGGACGAGCTCGTAACCGATTGAAGCAACCGGAGTCAGTTATTTGCACGAGTAAGCGCAGTGACTCCGGAGGGCTCGGGCGCGCACGGAACGGATCGCCGTAGTCATCGAACGGGCTACCGCGGTAGCTTTCACTGCGGAGCGACACTGACGTTCGGCGTCATCAGAAAAAGGCGGACTCTGGGACGGTTCTGGTCTATGCCGACGCTCGTTGCCGGTCCGCCGGCCTTTGCAACTGGTCCATGAATGAAGCGCCAGTCCACGACGTCTAGCCTGTTACGCCGACTCAATCGTTCGGCGGTGGTGGATTTGATCCGCACCGAAGGAGTGGCATCACCATCGAGCCTCGCCCAGCGACTGAACATCAGCATCCCTACGGTGATGCGGGTGATCGAGGATCTGATTGCCGAGGATTTGGTGGCGTATGACGGGTTTGACGAGGCCAATGTCCGGGGCCGGCCGCGGGCGCGTATCAAGTTCCGCGGCGCGGCGCATGCGATCATCGGCATCGAGGCCGGCAAGGGCGAGTTCTATGGCGCCGTGGCCAATCTCGAGGGTGTCGTGCAGACCGAAATGCACGAGACCGCCAACGATGCTGGCGAGCACAATTTCGAGAATCTGGTCGGCCTGATCCGCCGACTGATGGCGGCCCCCCGCCCGCGCGGCCAGACCATTCGCGGCATCGGCATTGGCCTGCCCTCTATCGTTAGGCAGCCGGAGGGCGAAGTGGTGCTGACGCTCGGGCTCGGCTGGCGCGACATGCCATTGCGGGCGCGGCTCAGCGAACATTTTCAGATGCCCATCGTCGTCGAGAACGGGCGCAACCTCGCCGCCGTGGGCGAATGGGGATTCGGGGCCGGGCGTGGCGCCGACAGCGTCGTGAGCCTCTCGATCGGGCCCGGCGCCGGCGCGGGCGTCGTGATCGACGGCAAGCTCTATGGCGGGCACTCGCATGCGGCGGGCGAGCTCGGCTGGTATCTCGATGACCCCCTCCTCACCGGGCGGCCGTTCGAACATCTGGGCGACAAGCAATCGCTGCGCTTTTTCGGCATCCCCGAGGAGGCGACCAAGATGCTCGAAGAGGCCAACACGCAATATGCGGCGGGGAAGCTCACCCTGGCTGCCGTCACCGACCGGCAGGCGGGCAAAATCGCGCCAGTCGTGACCGAACTGCTCGACTATGCGACGATGGCGGTGGGCAGCGTTGCTGCCTTTATGAACCCCGAAATCATCGTACTGGCGGGCCGGGTCGTCGGCGGCGGTGATCTGGTGCTCGATGTGCTGCGGCACCGCCTCAAGGGCAATGTGTATGACCCGCCGCGCCTCGTGATCGGCGCGCTGGGGCACCGCGACGTCGTGCTTGGAGCGGTGCGCCTGGTGCTCGATGCGACGACCCTCAACCCTGCCGACAGCCTCGTGATGGCCGACTGAAGATCAATCGATCGCAATTGACAGCGACTGTATGTCGGCATTAAGTTTCTAACTGAAAGAAAAACGTGGCTTGCATCGTGCGGGAGCGTATCTTTCGTGGGAGGACTTCAATGACGAAGATTTTCAATCCGCTGGGGCGGACGATGCAGCGTCGTGACTTCTTGAAAGTTGCGGGTGCGAGCGTTGCGGTAGCAGCCCTGCCGACGGCAGTTCGCGCTGCCGATCCCGTCAAGGTGGTGCTGTGGTCGTGGGTGCCGGATCTCAAGCTTCAGGTCGACATGTTCAACGCCGCGCATCCGGGCATCCAGGTCGAACTCGTGAATGCCGGCCAAGGGAACCCAGAATATCAGGCGGTCCGTGCCGGCCTGAAGGCGGGCAGCGGCCTGCCCGACGTCGTCCAGATCGAATACCAGCTCCTCGAGACCTTCCGCCAGGTCGACGCCTTCGCCGACATCGGCGCGTACGCCAATGCCCATAAGGGCGAGTTCCCCGAAGGCTTGTGGACGCAGGTCGCCAAGGGCGATGTGGTCAACGGCATGCCGCAGGATTACGGTCCGATGGCGATGCTCTATCACAAGGACATCTTCGACAAGCATGGGATCACGCCGCCCACCACCTGGGCCGAGTTTGCCGATGCGGGCAAGAAGATCCATGCGGCCGATCCGAATGTGTTCATCACCGACGCGCCGTTCGGAGCCAATGCCGACTGGGTCCTGGGTCTGTTGTGGCCGATGGGCTGGAAGCCGGTCAGCCGCGATGGCGACAAGCTCGCGATCAACATCAACGACAAGATTGCTAAGGACTTCGCCGCCTATTGGCAGGACCTTATTACCGCGGGTGTCATCGAGACCAAGCCGGGCTTCAACAATGAGTGGTACACCGGCCTCGACTCGGGCCGCTATGCCACCTGGCTCGCTGCCGGCTGGGGTCCGCTGTTCCTGACCTCGGTCGCCAAGACCAGCGTGGGCAAGTGGCGTGCCGCCGATCTGCCGCAGTGGGACGCGAGCAAGTTCGCGACTGGCGCTTGGGGTGGCTCAGCGCTGGCCGTGATGAAAACGACCCAGCATCTGCCCGAGGCCGCCGAAGTCGCGATCTGGCTGAACATTAATCCCGAAGCCACAAAGCTCTACACCACCAAGCAAAACTTCTTTCCCTGTACCCGCGCGCTGCTGTCGGATCCGGAATGGGCGAACGCCAAGCCGGATTTCTTCGGCGGCCAAGCGGTGAACAAAGTGTTCGCCAAATCGGCGAATGCCGTGGCGCCGTTTGAGTGGAGCCCGTTCCAGGACTTCCTCTACCAGTCGATGTCCGATGAATTCGGCGCCTCGATCGGCGGCAAGGGCACGCTGTCGGATGCGTTCGACCGCATCCAGGACGCCGTGGTCACCTACGCGAAGGAACAAGGCTTCACCGTCGGCTAACTCCTCCCGGGCAACCGCCGGGCGCGCTTGACCGGCGCGCCCGGCCTCTTCATCTTGCCGGACGGGGGACCATGGCAATGTCGAATTGGCCAGCCGCAGCGATGCGCCCAACGCGATCGGGCGGTTTTACGTTACGAAAGCTCACGCCCTATCTGTTCCTGGCGCCCTTCGTGCTGCTGTTTATCGCCTTCATCGTCGCGCCGCTGGTCTATGCGTTCTATATGAGCCTCTACCGCGACACGCTGGTGGGCGGACGGCAATTCGCGGGTGCAGCCAGCTACATCAAGGTCACGGGCGACGCCAAATTCTGGGGCGGCGTGTGGAACCTCGTTCTGTTCGGCGTCGTGCAGGTGCCGATCATGCTGGGCCTGGCGCTGTTGTTCGCCATTGTGCTCGATCGTGGCCAGGTCTATGGCAAGGGCGTCTTCCGGCTCGGCTTCTTTCTCCCCTACGCCGTGCCGAGCGTGATCGCGACGATCGTCTGGGGTTATCTCTACGGCCCCAACTTCGGCCCGTTCACGCAGATGGCCAAGGCGTTCAACCTGCCGCCGCCGGACTTCCTGTCGCCGGGCGTGATGATCTTCTCATTGGCCAACATGGTGACGTGGGAATATGTCGGCTACAATATGGTGATCTACTACGCCGCGCTGAAGGCGATCCCTTCGGACCTCGCCGAGGCCGCGCGGATCGATGGCGCCTCGCCCTGGCAATTTGCGCGGCTGATCCAGCTGCCGCTGCTGTGGCCGGCGATCCTGCTCACCATCATCTTTTCGATCAACGGCACACTGCAGCTGTTCAATGAGCCGTATTTGATGCGCTCGCTCGCCAGTAACACCATCAATTCGAGCTACACGCCGAACCTCTATGCCTATTCGCTGGCGACTCAGAACCAGCAGTATGGCTATGCGGCCGCCGTCTCGTTCGTGCTTGGCGTCGTGATCGCCGGTGCCTCCTACATCTTCACCCTGATCACCAACCGCCGTCGGCCGGAGCAATGATGACTGCGACCACCGACGCCACTTTCGAAGCTGCCAGGCGCCTGCCCGGCGAACGGCAGCGCTCGCGGATCGTCCTCACGCTGCTGCTGTCACTGTTCCTCGTCTATAGCTTCGCGCCGCTGGTCTATCTGGTGCTATCGGCAACGAAGACGAACGGCGACCTGTTCACCACGTTCGGCTTCGGCTTCGGCACCGAGTTCAACCTCTGGCAGAATTTGAGCGATCTGTTCAGCCGCGACAATGGCATCTTCTCGCGCTGGATGTTCAACAGCGTGCTCTATTCGACCGTCGCCGGGCTCGGTGCCGCGATCTTTTCTACCGCGGCAGGCTACGCGTTCGCCAAGTTCAAGTTCCGCGGGCGAAATCTGACCTTTGGGCTCGTGCTGGGCGCGGTGTTTGTCCCGCAGACGGCCCTCGTCGTGCCGATCTTCCTGCTGCTGGCGCTGTCGGGTCTCAGCGACAATCCGCTGGGCGTGATCCTGCCCTCGATGATCTCGCCGATCGGAGTCTATCTGATGCGCGTCTATATCGAGCAGGGCGTCGACGACGAACTGCTCGACGCAGCGCGTCTCGATGGCGCCAGCGAGTTCGTGATCTTCCGTGCCATCGTGCTGCGGCTGGTGGCGCCGGGCATGGTAACCGTGGCGCTGCTCTCGTTCGTCGGGACCTGGAACAATTACTTTCTGCCGCTGATCGTGCTGCGCTCGCCGGAGTATCAGCCGATCACGGTGGGCCTTGCGAGCTGGTATCAGCTCGCGCAGCAGGGCGGTGGCGGCGGACAGGTGCTGTTCTCAATCATCATCACCGGCGCGCTGGTCAGTATCATCCCGGTCATCGTGGTGTTCCTGCTGCTGCAGCGGTTCTGGCAGGGCGGCCTCACCGCCGGCGCCATCAAATAGAGTATCTCCTGGAGTTTTCCGACTATGACGACTGCCTTGAAATCCGCGCCGCTCTCTGTCTGGCGGCCGATCGCCACCGACACTTTCCTCGTCGGTACCCCGCATTACCCGGAGCATGTCGATGAGAGCTATTGGCAGCGCGACGCCGACCGCATGGCATTCGCGGGCTTCAACGCGGTGCGACTTGCGGAATTCGCCTGGCATATTATCGAGCCGCATGAGGGGACGTTCGACTTCGATTTGTTCGACCGCGCCGTAGATGTTCTGGGCAAGGCTGGCATCAAGACCATCATGTGCACGCCGACGGCGACGCCGCCGCGCTGGCTGACGGCGCATTATCCCGAAGTCTTGCGCGTCGATGCCAATGGCCGCGCCATGAGCCATGGCTCGCGCCAGCACGCCAATCTTGCGAGCGGCGTGTTCCGCGAGCATTCGAAGCGCATCACTAAAGCAATGGCCGAGCATTATCGCGGCAATTCACACATCATCGGCTGGCAAACGGACAATGAGTTCAATACCTCTGGATCGCTGTCCTACGGTCCGGTGGCCCTGGCCGAGTTCCAGGCCTTCCTCAAGGACAAATACAAGACCATCGCCGCGCTCAACGATGCGTGGGGCGGGCATTTCTGGGCCACAGCCTACGACGATTTCGATCAAGTGGTGCTGCCGCTCGACTACGCCCCTGCGCCGGTCGGGCCGACCCATGTGGTCGACTATCACCGCTTCCTCGCCTTCGTCACGGCGCGGTTCCAGCACGATCAGGTGCTGATCCTGCGCGCCACCAATCCAGACTGGTTCGTCTTCCACAATCTGGGGCGGATCGATGACATCGACTTCCGCGGCGAGTTCTCGACCGATCTCGATTTTCTCGGCTTCGACATCTACCCGCATCTCGATGACGAGATGCAGCGGGTCGGCAGCGTCGGCGAGGCGCAGGCGCTGCGTCTCGACATCTGCCGCGGCTTCACCGGCAACTTCATCGTGCCAGAGCAGCAATCGGGCTTCGGTGCGCAGCCGAACTTCTCGACGCTGACGCCCGAACCCGGCGAGATGCGCCGCATGGCCTATACGTCAGTGGCGCGCGGCGCCGATGGCGTGATGTTCTTCCGCTGGCGGCCGGCGCATTTCGGCGCCGAGATCTATTGGATGGGCATCATCGATCACGACGACATCCCGCGGCGGCGCTATGACAAGGCCAAGCAGTTTGCGGGAGAGGTCACGGCGCTCAAGGACAAGATCCTCGGCACGCATGTGCGCATGGATTTGGGCATCGCCGGATCAGATTTCGACAATCAGGAGATGCACCGCTCCTGCCCCATCGGCATGCCGAGCCCGCAGGACGATGCGACGCTGCTGCATCGCTATTGCTACCGCCACAACATCGCCTGCGGCTTCATCCATCCCGAGGATGATCTCAGCAAGCTCAAGGCGCTCTACGTGCCGCATTGGCTGAAATGGACCGATGCATGGACGGCGCGGGTCGAGGCCTTCGCTAAGGCGGGCGGAACGGTAATCCTGGGCGGCCGCACCGGATCACGCGACGTTAACAACCACGTCATCCGCGACACCTCGCCGGGCAAGACGCTCTCGGCGCTGGCCGGGATCACGGTCGAGGAGTTCGGGTTGCTGACGCCGATCGGCGGCGAGGGCCTGTTCGAGCATGGCGGCCGCTTCGGCGCCAACACGGTGCGCAAGAAGCTGCCGGCGACGTCGGCGAGCCGCCAATACGAGCTCAAGATCGGGAATGCGCAGGTGACGGCGGCGCATCTTTATGAGCTGCTTAACGTCGCGCCCGGCACGGAGGTTATCGGCAGCTGGGCCAGCCGCTTCGCCGAGGGCCACGCCGCAATGACTTCGCGCAAAGTCGGCAAGGGCAACGTGATCTACCTCGGCACGTACCTCAGCGATGCTCTGGTCGAGGTGCTGGCCGATCAGGTGCTGTCGCACGCCGGTATCGTGCCGCTCATCGCCGACATGCCGGCCGGCGTCGAAGCGACAATCCGCGAGAGCAAGGACCGCCGCCTGCTGTTCATCCTCAACACGCTGGGCGAGCCGGCAAGCATCGGCAATGTCCCCGCTGGCAAGGATTTGCTCGGCGATGGCAAAGTACGCGGCGGTAAGCGGTCGCTCCCGGCCTATGGCTGCAGCATCATCGAACTCGACTAGGGATGTTGTCGAAGTCCTTCAAGCTCCAACGCCAAGGCCTTCAGGCTGCGTGTCAGCGTCTCCCTGTCCATGCCTGCATTCAATCCTTCGAATGCTATCACGGCGAGCGCCGTGGTCCGACGCTGCGCCTCACGCGTTCTCAGTGCTCCAAGCCATATGCGCAAAGGGCACCAAGGTGTACGACTTGCCCGGCAGGGATCCGCATCTGGAAGAAGAATCCCGAGTCTTCGCGCCATAGATACATCGCCCGCTCCAGGTGTACGTTTTAGGTGTACGTTTCTGGACAAGACGCGGCACTTATGAAACAAAATCAAATATTTAGCAATAGTTGGCCCGGAGGACGTATCCGGATGATTGGCTTTATTGGGTTTTTCGCGGGCCAAGATCAGAAGTCTTCCCGTATTGTTCCGTGTCGTCTGGCCACCGATTGGCGACTGAAGAATTCGTCTGGAAGCAAGCCTGAACCCGCAACCAGCGTGGTCCGGCCAGCATAGACGCCGCGGTCGCGGCCAAAAATGAATGCCATAGGCGATTGGTCGGCGAATTCCGCTTCGCCTTCAGCCGCTATGTCTCCGGCGCCGACGGGGTTTGGCGTCCGCCAGGTGCCCGAGGCATCGATAGCAGCAAGGACGCTGGCGCGCCTTCGGCGTGTAAGGCGCGGCCAAATTCGCCACCATCCGCGTCCTTTGACCATATCCCGGAATTGCGCGCTCTTCATCGCTTTTCATCCGACAGCCTCGTCAGATGGACGGCAACAACACCCAGGATGGGCGTAAGGCAAAGCTGATTGCCTTGTCCGCCCCTCCTCCGAGATCGACCTTTCCCGGTTCGTGCAAGGAACCAAGCCGGCCTGTGGCTGGTTATACCAAGGCGCGAGCAGAAGCCGCTCAACAGGAGAGAGCAATGAAAAAGAACTGGAAGAAGCCGACCATGTGCCAGGTTGCAGCGGGCTTCGAAATTTCGCGGTATCTGCCGGCTGAAATCCCGCCCAGGAAATAAGCAGCAAACGTGCAGGTTCCTCTCAACAGGTGCATGCGCCTCCGTGCCGTGTGAGGACTTCGCGACAGGCTATCGCGCGGAAAACGCGGACAGGAAACCGTTTGTCGCGGAGAACTGGCTGCCGGTCAAATGGACTGCGGAGCAGGCATCGCCATGCGCGTGAAGATCATCGGGTCTGCGGCGGGGGGCGGCTTTCCGCAGTGGAACTGCAACTATCACCTGAGCCGTGTGGCTCGCGCCGCGATGGCCGGCGTGCGGTCGCGAACCCAATCAAGCCTTGCCGCATCAGTGAATGGGGTTGACTGGGTTCTCTTCAACGCCTCCCCGGACATTCGCCAGCAGATTGCACAAACGGCCGAACTGCAACCCGCAGCCGACGCACCGCTGCGCTCGACTCCAATCCGGGCGGTGGTGCTGACCAATGCCGATGTCGACCATATCGCCGGCCTACTCAGCCTGCGCGAACGACAGCCTTTCGCTGTCTATGCGACCGCAGAGGTGCTGGCGACGCTGGAGGCGAATTCGATTTTCAACGTTCTCGATCCGGCGATCGTGCCGCGGCGTCTCCTAGCGGCCGAAGAGCAAGTTGTGCTCTGCGACGCCCACGGCCATGAGACCGCCATGGTCGTCGAGAGCTTTCCCGTGCCCGGGAAGATCGCGCTCTATCTCGAGGACAGAGCCCATCCAGACGCCGATTACAGCTCAGACGCCTGCGACACGATCGGAGTCCGGATCACCGGGGCCGGCAGTCGCGGCGCCATCGTCTACATCCCGGGCTGCGCGCGCGTTGATGCCGCCTTGCGCGAGCACCTGGCCGATGCCGCCTGCTTACTGTTCGACGGCACCGTCTACACAGACGACGAGATGATCACTGCTGGCGTCGGCCAGAAAACCGGTACGCGGATGGGGCACATAGCAATGTCTGGGGTAGCAGGTTCGATCGCCGGTCTCGCCGATGTGAAGATCGGCCGCCGGATCTTCGTCCATATCAACAACACCAATCCTGTCCTCGATGAGAATTCCGCCGAACACGCGGCAGTCACAGCGGCTGGCTGGGAAGTCGCCTACGACGGGATGGAGATGGAATTTTGAGCGATTTCCGCAACGCGACCAGAGGTGGCCTGTCCAAGAGCGAACTCGAGGCCGTGCTGCGGCAGGTCGGTGCCGAGCGCTATCACATCCATCATCCGTTCCATCACAGGATGACCAGTGGCGCCCTGTCGAAGTGGGAAATGCAGGCCTGGGCGCTGAACCGATACTGTTATCAGGCCGTCATTCCGCGCAAGGACGCCATGATCCTGGCTCATGCCGAGGACCCGGCGTTTCGCGCCGCCTGGCGCAAGCGGATCGAGGACCACGACGGCGAGGACGGCTGGAGCGGCGGCATCGCGCGTTGGCTGTATTTAGCCACCTCGCTCGGGCTCGATACAGAAACCGTTAGGAGCGAAAGGCTGGCGCTGCCGGCGACCCGCTTCGCCGTCGGCGCCTATCTTTCTTTCTGCACGAACCGCACGCTGCTCGAGGCGGTCGCCTCCTCGCTGACGGAGATGTTCTCGCCGACCATCATTGGCGAGCGGGTGTCGGCGATGCTGGCCAGATACGATTACATCACCGAGGACACGGTGGCCTATTTCAGCCGGCGGCCAGAACAGGCATCGCGCGATGCCGACTTCGCCCTCGCCTACGTCCTCGAGCATGCCGACACGGCGGAGCGCCAGCAGCAGGCGATTGATGCGCTGGTGTTCAAATGCGACATACTCTGGGCCATGCTCGATGCGCTTCAACATGCCTATGGCGAGCCGGGAAACCTACCGCCAGGCGCCTTCCGCCCGGGGGCGGCCAGATGATGGCGCAGCGCGAAAGAGCCGTGGTGTCGCTGCGATCGGCGCCATCGCTGCCGAGGCACGTGCGCATACAATACGATTCCGTGCGGCAGGGCTTCGCCGTGCTTTCGCCGGAGAAGGTGTTCTGGCCGAACGAGATCAGCCTTGAGATATTGCGTCGCTGCAATGGTCAGTCCACGGTCGGCCACATCATCGCCGATCTTGCCGCCGAATATGACGCCGAGGAGGAGGCCGTGGCGGCCGACGTCATCGCCTTCCTGCAGGAATGGTCGGACAAGTTGCTGGTGAAGCTATGAGCGAGTCCCTCCTGCCTCCGATCGGAATGCTTGCGGAATTGACACATCGCTGCCCGCTGCAGTGCCCTCATTGCTCCAATCCGCTTGAACTGCTGAAGGCAAACCGCGAGCTTGATACGCAGACTTGGCTCGATCTCTTCTCGCAGACCGCCGATCTCGGCGTCCTCCAGGTGCACCTTTCCGGGGGCGAGCCGACGCTTCGACGCGATCTCGAGCAACTGATCGCCGGACTTTCGGCGCGCGGCGTGTACACCAACCTTATAACTGCCGGCGTCGGCCTTGCCGAGGGCCGCATCGAGGCTTTTGCCGAAGCCGGGCTCGACCACCTACAACTGAGCTTTCAGGGTGCCCGGCCGGCGACTACCGACCTTATCGGCAACCACCGGGGTAGCCATGAAAAAAAGCTGGAGACGGCACGCCGCGCCCGCGCGGCCGGCCTGCCGCTCACAATCAACGCGCCGGTCCATCGTCACAACATCGAGGAAGTGCCGGAATTCATCGATATGGCTCTTTCATTGGGCGCCGAGCGGCTCGAGATCGCCAACGTCCAGTATGCCGGCTGGGCGCTGGCCAATCGCAGTTCGCTAATGCCCGAACGTGCCGCCGTCGACCGACAGGCGGAGATCGTCGCGGCGGCGCAGGAGCGGCTTGCCGGCGTTATCAACATCGATTTCGTCCCGACGGATTATTTCGCCATCTATCCCAAGCCATGCATGGGCGGGTGGGCGCGAGACGCCTTCATGGTGGCGCCGGACGGCACCGTGCTGCCGTGCCATGCCGCGCAGACGATTCCTTCGCTACGCTTCGAGCGTTTCGGAGAGCGCACGCTTGCAGAAATCTGGGCCGATTCAGCGGCCTTCAATGCCTTCCGCGGCAGCGGGTGGATGCAGGAGCCGTGTCGAAGCTGCGAGCGCCGCGACGTCGACTGGGGCGGCTGTAGGTGTCAGGCGATGGCGATTGCCGGTGACGCCGCAGCTGCGGATCCGGCCTGCATCAAGTCGCCGATTCACGAGCGAATGGCCATGCTTATCGCCGGAACAGGCCGCGCAGCGGAAACTGCTGCCGCGGAGGAAGCCTTCATCTATCGGCGAATAGGCGTGGCCGACGTCGCCTGAACCATTTTACGCTGAATCGCGAGCCGGGCCAAAGCTGGAGCCGAACTGCCGGATCATGCCCGTGCCAATAAACACTGCGTCAGTTCGCCTGCCGAAAGCGGACGGTTAACCCCGATCCGCCAGACTGCAGGTTGCTCGAGCGATCAGAGGCAATGGCAGGTCCTTACGAGAAAGAACACGCCGACCCCGTACGGCACGACCAGCAACCCCAGAGCAATCCAGTAGCCGGGCTGGAGCATGGCCGCGAAATCTGAACGAAGCTGTTCCATCGAGAACCGAACGACGCGGTCGTGTGGTTGTTCCAAGCGGGTCCAGACAAAACGCTTTGTCAATTGTGCCGGCAAATGGAACACGTTTTGGGCTTCGGTTTGAGGCAACATCGACTGCAACGAAGACGTTGGGCGGCCCCTTTAAAGCCAGAGCGGCCAACAGCAGCCCAAACTCTGCTGACTGGCCGCGGTTTGAACTGTGCGTAGCTACGGTCGTCGCGACATGTGCGTCCGGTCAGCGAAACGGCCCGACCCAGCGACCGTTTTCTGATTCAGCTCCGCCCAATCCCTTTCAGGATTTACTCGCCGCAGCCGGCGGAATGGTCGGTTACAAACTTTTTCGCATCGAGGAACAAAGGAACCGACTGCCAGTTGGGATGATGTTCAACAACATGCTTCGAGGCCATGGCACATCGTCGGTTCTCGCCACTAACTCTTGGTTTCCTGGCTTTGGCGTTCGGCTCAATGCCGCAAGGTGCTGCTTGGGCGCAGGCGCCTTGCCCTTCCGATCACGACAGGCTGCTCTCGGCGTTGAAGGCCAACGTAAAGGCGAGCGGCGGCCCGGCAAATGGCGGCTTCGAGACCAACGAATGGGCGGCGATCGTCGCCCGCGACGGTATAGTCTGCGCCATTGCCTTCAGCGGGCTCGCGGTCGATGCGCAGTGGCCCGGCAGCAGGTTGATCGCGGCTGAGAAGGCCAACACAGCCAATGGCCTCAGCTTGGCTAACATGGCCCTGTCCACCTCCAACCTCTATGCCGGGGTGCAGCCAGGGGGTCCGCTGTTCGGCTTACAGTTCACCAATCCCCCCAATCAAGCCGCGGCCTTTGCCGGCGACGCCAAGAGGTTCGGCAGCGCCAACGATCCGCTGATCGGCAAGCCGATCGGGGGCGTGGTGGTGTTTGGCGGCGGCCTAGCCCTTTACGACGGCAAGGGAATTGTGGGTGGACTCGGCGTCAGCGGCGATTCTTCCTGCGCCGACCACAATGTCGCCTGGCGCATCCGCGCGGCCCTCGGCCTCGACAAGGTTCCGGCCGGTGTCAACCCCAATCGCAAGGATGCCATTATCTACGATCTCGACCCCGGCGGGAAAAGCGCTTCCGGCTGGGGTCATCCGCTGTGTGCCGGGCACGAGGCTGACATAGCGGATGAACTGGGCGCCGGCGTCGGAGGTTCGACGCCAAAATGAAGCAAGCAGCGCAATCGGCAAGACCCTGCGCTCACGCGGCACCTATCAAGCGCTCGGCGGCACCCCGAAAACATTCTGAGAGAATTCTTGCGCTGCTGCTGTTGGCCTGCGCTCCCTTGCTGACAGCCGCCTCGGTAGCTCCGCCGGCACTAACGATCTCGCCGCCCGCCGCGGCCGCACCGCCCGACGATGGGCAATGGACTATGCCCGCCAAGAATTATGCCTCGACCCGCTACAGCGAACTCGCGGAAATCAACGAAGGCAACGCCAAGAACCTTCAGGTGGCCTTCACTTTTTCGACCGGGGTGAACAAAGGCCAGGAAGCGGCGCCGCTTGTCGTCGGCAGCACCATGTATATCGTGACGCCGTTTCCTAACATCGTCTACGCGCTCGACCTCTCGAAGCCCGGCGCGCCGATGAAATGGAAGTACGAGCCCAATCCCGAGCCCGCCGCGCAAGGGGTTGCCTGTTGCGATGTCGTCAATCGCGGCGCGGCTTTCGCCGACGGGCGCATCTTCTTCAATACGCTCGACGGCCATACCATCGCGCTCGATGTTAATAGTGGCCAGCCAATCTGGAACGCCCATATCGGCAACATCAATATCGGCGAGACCATCACCATGGCGCCGCTGGTGGTGAAAGGCAAAGTCCTGGTCGGCAATTCCGGCGGCGAGATGGGCGTTCGCGGCTGGGTCAAGGCGCTCGACGCCGGCGACGGTCATGTCGTCTGGACGGCTTACAATACCGGCCCCGACAAGGATGTGCTGATCGGGCCGGACTTCAAACCGCATTACGACATGGACAAAGGCAAGGATCTTGGCGTCACGACATGGCCGCCAGAAGCATGGAAGATCGGCGGCGGCAACATGTGGGGCTGGATCTCCTACGACCCCGATCTCAACCTGATCTTCCACGGCACCGGCAATCCCGGGCCTTGGAATCCGGATCTGCGGCCCGGCGACAACAAATGGACATCCGGCATTTTTGCCCGAGATCCCGATACCGGAGCGGCGAAATGGTTCTATCAGTGGAGCCCGCACGACCTGCACGACTATGACGGCATCAACGAACAGGTCCTGCTCGACATGAGTTGGCAGGGCAAGCCGCGCAAGGTGCTGGTCCGGCCGGAGCGCAATGGCTATCTCTACGTCCTCGACCGGACCACCGGTGAGGTCTTGTCTGCAAAACCCTATGGCCCTGTCAATTCCAGCAAGGGCGTCGATCTCAAAACCGGGAAGTTGGCGGAAAACCCGGACAAGAAGACCGGCACTGGTAAGGTCGTCCGCGACATCTGCCCAACTGCCTCGGGCCTCAAGGATTGGCAGCCCTCCGCCTTCTCGCCGAAAACCGGCCTGCTCTACATCCCGCACAACAATCTGTGCATGGACGAAGAAGGCGTAGAGGTGAACTACATCGCCGGCACGCCCTACGTCGGAATGAACGTGCGCATGATCCCAGGCCCAGGCGGCAATCGCGGCGCCTTCACCGCTTGGGACATCGCCGCCGAGAAACCAGCCTGGAGCCTCAAGGAGAACTTCCCGGTATGGAGCGGCGCGGTGGTGACCGCCGGCGACGTGGTCTTCTATGGAACGATGGAAGGTTGGTTCAAGGCGGTGAGCGCGAAGACTGGTGACCTGCTTTGGCAGTTCAAGACCTCTTCGGGCATCATCGGTCAACCCATCACCTATCGTGGCCCGGACGGCCACCAATATGTCGCCATATTGTCCGGCGTCGGCGGTTGGGCCGGCGCGATCGTATCGGGCGATCTCGACCCGCGCGATGCCACCGCCGCGCTCGGCTTTGTCAATGCGATGAAGGACCTGAAGAACGCGACCACGGCGGGAGGCACGCTTTATGTGTTCCGTCTGCCCTGATGTATTCGGCTTGATCCACAGCGTGGCACGGAATGTATTCCCGCGGATGGCGCGCGGCATCACCGCGCTCGTCTTGCTGGTCTTACCAGCGACAGCCGGCACCCGCGAGCTCAGGGTCTGCGCCGACCCGAACAACCTGCCCTTTTCCAACGCGGCCGGTCAGGGCTTCGAGAACAGGATCGCGGAAATCATCGCCGGCGATCTCGGCGCCAAGCTGACCTACACCTGGTGGGCGCAGCGCCGCGGCTTTATCCGCAACACGCTGAAGGCAGGTCGCTGCGATCTCGTGCCCGGCACGCCGGCCAATCTGGAGATGCTGCGCACCACCGCGCCCTACTATCGTTCGTCTTATGTTTTTGTGACCCGCCAGAGCGGCCCGGATGTGACCTCCTTCAATGATCCGCGGCTGCGCGACCTGCGGATCGGTGTTCAGCTCATCGGCGACGACGGCGCCAACTCGCCGCCTGTCCAGGCGCTCGGCCGCCGCGGCATCGTCGGGCATCTCGTCGGCTACCCTGTCTATGGCGATTACTCCGCTCCCAATCCTCCGGCGCGCATCGTCGAGGCGGTGGCGAGCGGCGAAATCGACCTCGCGGTGGTCTGGGGTCCGCTCGCGGGCTATTTCGCCCAGAAGCAGAGGGTACCCCTCCGGATCACCCCTGTCACGCCTCGCATCGACGGACCGCAACTGCCGCTGATGTATGACATCTCGATGGGTGTTCGGCGCGAGGATGATGCGCTGCGCGGCGATGTGAACAGCGCGCTTGCCAGACACAAGGCCGAGATCGATGCGGTTCTGGCGCAATACGGCGTACCGCGTCTGGACATGCCCGGGAGTCCGGTGCGATGAGGCTGGCTCTGGCGATGGTGCTGCCCTTGACGATGGCCCTGGCCGCCTGCCAGCGTGAGGAGCGCGACACGCGGCCGCAATCGGCGCTCGGCTCAGGCGAGCAGCCGGCGCCTGTGACCACGCTGGAGCCGGGCGGCCAGCGACCCTCACCTTCCGACAACAAGGCGGCGAGCTTCGAGGCCAACGCCTTCCACATGAGCGAGGGCAAACGCCTGTTCAGCTGGTTCAACTGCTCCGGCTGCCATGCCAATGGCGGCGGCGGCATGGGACCGGCCCTGATGGACGAGAAGTGGATCTATGGCAACTCGATGGAAAGCATTCATGCCACCATCCGCGACGGCCGGCCGAACGGCATGCCGAGCTTCCGCGACAAGATCCCCGACGACCAGATATGGGAGCTTGCTGCCTTCGTTCGGTCGCTGGGCGGCAATGCACCCTCGTCCGCTGCGCCATCGCGCAATGACGACATGATGGTGCATCCCTCGGAAAACCGAATGCCGGACGCCGCCACGCTGGGGAAGTCGCCGTGAAGCGCCTCGTCTCGATGGCGTTTGCCACCGCCAGCGCTCTATTGCTCCAGGGATGCGCAGGCTGGCAATCGGCTCTCGACCCGAAAGGTCCAGCGGCGAGCGAGCTGGCATGGCTGATCTGGTTTTTCACCGGCCTCTGCGCGGTGGTGTGGGTGCTGGTGATGATCTCGGTTGCCGCGCCGTTGATGATGCGGTCGCGCGCGCAGGCGGAACCGCTTGCGATCGACGTCGGCGCGGACGGCCGGAAGCTTCGCGTGGTTCTGATCGCCGTCGCGCTGACCGCGGTGATACTGGTCGGGCTGACCTTGCTGAGCTTCTTCGCCAACAGGACGCTCGCCGCGATCGGCTCGGATGCAGCGCTGACCATTCGGGTCACGGGGCATCAATGGTGGTGGGAGGTGCGCTATGAGGATGCCACGCCGGGCCGCATCCTGACGACCGCGAACGAGATCCATATCCCTGCCGGCGAGCCGGTGAGGCTTCTTCTGACCTCGACCGATGTCATCCATTCCTTCTGGATCCCGAGCCTTTCCGGCAAGCTCGACCTCATTCCGGGCCACATGAACGTGCTCGACATCAAGGCCGACAAGCCCGGCGTCTATCGAGGCCAATGCGCCGAGTTCTGTGGCGCGCAGCACGCCAACATGGGCACCTTCATCATCGCCGAAACGCGTGAAAAGTTCGACGCGTGGTGGAACGACCAGTTGCAGCCGGCCGCGGCGCCGACCGATGCCGAGGCGAAAGCCGGCCAAGATCTGTTTCTGAGGCGCCCCTGCGTGATGTGCCACAGAATAGGCGGCACGCCGGCGGGAGGAACGGTCGCTCCCGATCTGACCCATATAGCCAGCCGGCAAACCCTGGCCGCCGGAACATTGACGATGAGCCGCGGCAATCTCGCCGCCTGGATAGCCGACCCACAAGGTGTCAAGCCCGGATCCCATATGCCGGTGGTCGATCTTAGCGGCGACGAGCTCAACGCCATCGTGGCTTATCTCGAGGGTCTGAAATGAGCAGCGCCGATATCACAGGCGAGCGCGAAATCCCGGAGCCGGACACAGCGTCCAAGGGCGACATTGTTCCCGAACGCGACGGACCTCGCGACACCGGCATGGACGAAGCCAGCCTGCATCGCTGGCTGGCGCGGACATGGCGCACGCCTCCCGGCATCGTCGGGGCGCTGTCGAGCGTCGATCACAAGGTCATCGCACGGCGCTATCTGATCACCGCCTTCGTATTTCTGTGCCTGGGCGGGCTCAATGCCGTCGCCATGCGCATCCAGCTCTCAGGTCCACGGCGCGGCCTGATCGGGCCGGACCTCTACAACCAGCTGTTCACAATGCACGGCGTTACGATGATGTTTCTGTTCGCTGTGCCAATCGTGCAGGCGACCGGCATCTATCTCGTGCCGCTGATGGTCGGCACCCGCAACATCGCGTTCCCTCGCCTGATCGCCTTCAGCTACTGGATCTACGTTTCGGGTGGCGCTTTCGCCTGGGTGTCTTTCGCGCTCAACATGGCGCCCGATGTCGGCTGGTTTGCTTACGTGCCGCTGTCCGGTCCCGAATTCGCACCGGGCAAGCGCGCTGACGTGTGGGCGCAGATGATCACGTATACCGAAGTGTCGTCACTGGCCGTCGCGGTGGCGACCATCGTCACAGTGTTCAAGCAGCGAGCCCCCGGCATGTCGCTGGACAAGATCCCGCTCTTTGTCTGGGCGATGCTAGTCACTTCCTTCGTCGTCGTCTTCGCGATGCCGGCGGTGATGATCACCTCCACGTTCCTGATCCTGGACCGTCTGGTCGGCACGCACATCTTCAACCCGGCGGAAGGTGGGGATGCTCTGCTGTTCCAACATCTCTTCTGGTTCTTTGGCCATCCGGAAGTCTACATCATCTTCCTGCCGGCCACTGGCATGGTCTCTTCAATTATCCCCGCCTTCGCTAGGCGGCCGACCTTCGGACACCTCGGGCTTGTCCTGTCGCTGATCGCGGTCGGCTTCCTGTCGTTCGGCCTTTGGGTTCATCACATGTTCGCCACCGGCTTGCCCAAGCTTGGCGCCAGCTTCTTCACCGCATCCAGCATGATGATCGCCATTCCGAACGGCGTGCAGATCTTCTGCTGGCTCGCGACACTGTGGGATGGCCGGCCGGTGATCCGGACGCCAATGCTGTTCGTCTTCGGTTTCTTCTTCATCTTCGTGATCGGGGGCCTAACCGGCGTGATGCTCGCCTCGGTGCCCTTGGATCTTCAGGTCCACGATACTTATTTCGTCGTCGCGCATTTCCACTACGTGCTGATTGGCGGCTCGGTGTTTCCGCTGCTTGGCGCGGCTTATTTCTGGTTCCCGAAGATCAGCGGCCGCATGATGAGCGAACGCCTCGGCCGCTGGCATTTCTGGCTGGCGTTTATCGGCTTTAATGCCACCTTTTTCCCGATGCATCTCGTCGGGCTGTGGGGCATGCCGCGAAGGGTTTACACCTATCCGGCCGAACTTGGTTGGGGAAACATCAACCTTTTCATCTCGGCCGGGGCGGTGCTCTTCTTCCTGAGCTTCGTCCTGTTCACTTTCAACCTTGCGCATGGCGCGCTGAAGGGCGCACCGGCCGGAAACAATCCCTGGGATGCCGGCACGTTGGAATGGGCGACGTCTTCGCCGCCGCCAAGCTATAATTTCGCGCGCATTCCGATTGTCACGCATGTCGAGCCGCTCTGGGCCGAGCGCGAAGCGCTGCCCGTGGCGACCGGGTTGCGGGTCGATGCACGCGAGCTTCTCATTTCGACTGTTGCCGAAGCCCATCCAGACATTCGAGAGAAATCGGCGACGCCGTCGATCTGGCCGCTGCTTGCGGCGCTCTCCGTCGGCGGTACATTTGTCTATTCGATATTTACGCCATGGGCAGTTGTCTGGGGCGCCGCACCGATCGCCATCACTTTGGTCGGATGGTTTTGGCCCAAGGGCGATCCGGAGGACGAGGAATGAACCAGCGCCCCGCCGCCGATATTTCCGGCCTGCCGACCTTTGGACATGGTCCGCGCAGCCCGACGTGGTGGGGCACGCTAGGCTTCATGGCACTCGAAGGCACCGGCTTCGCGCTGGCGGCAGGCGCTTATCTCTATCTCGCGACCCTGTGGCCCAACTGGCGTCTAAGCGCTCCGCAGCCCAACCATTGGCCGGGGACGATCGTGACGCTGCTCCTCATCCTCAGCCTGGTGCCGAACCACATCCTCAAACGTTACGCGAAGCAATGCGCGATCGGGCCGGTGCGGATCGGCATGGTGGTGATGTCGCTGCTCGGTCTGGCTCCGCTTGTCGTGCGCTGGTTCGAGTTTCCGGCGCTGAACATCTATTGGGACACCAATGCTTATGGATCGATGCTCTGGGTCCTCCTCGGGCTGCACACCACGCATCTCATAACCGATGTCGGCGACACCATCGTGCTGGCTGTGCTGATGTTCACGCGCCATGGCTATAGCGGCCGTCGCTTCGGCGATGTCGGCGACAATGTCTTCTACTGGGACTTCGTGGTCCTGACCTGGATTCCGATCTACCTGCTCATCTATTGGCTGCCGAGGCTAGGCTGAAATGCGTGCATTGCGTGTGGGAACGTCCTGGGGTGGCCTTCTGTCGGGCCCGCTGGCCTGGGCACTCTCGACGCAACTGAATTACGCGCTGGTCCCCTGGCAGTGCAACCGCCAGGTGCCGGTAGTGCTTCCCTTGGCGCTGCTGCTCGTCTTGTTTTCTCTGCTCGGCGGGGCGCTGTCCTGGCGGGCGAAGCGCCGAGGCGGTGCCGCTTTCAAGCCGGAGCGTACGCGCGGCACCGAACGGTTTGTCGCCAATCTCGGCATGCTATCGGCGCTGCTGTTTGCACTTGTCATCGTCATGCAAGGCAGCGCCGCGCTCATCCTGGACGAGTGCCTGCGATGAACCTCGACGCGCTGTTCTCAACATCGATCTGCTATGGTGCCGGCGCGCCAGAAGCCGGATGGACGCTCGCACTGCCGATTACGCTGCCGCTTGCCGCCCTCGGTCTCGTCTATGTCGTGGGCGCGAGCCGGCTTTGGCGGCGCAGCCGCCGCGGCAGGACTTTGCGGCTGCGCCAGGCGCTGCTGTTCACGGCCGGATGGGGCGTGTTAACAGCCGCATTGGTCAGCCCCATTCACGCGCTCGGCGAGCAGGTGTTTGCGGCGCATATGATCGAGCATGAACTGCTGATGGCCCTGGCGGCGCCGCTGTTGGTCGCGGCCTGCCCGGCCGCGGCCTTGATGTGGGGCCTCCCCACCCGCTTCCGCCACGTTCTGGGAATTGCCGGGCACGCCGGATGGTTGCAGGCGGTCTGGGCTTTCGCAACCCGGCCGCTCAGCGCGTCCATTATTCACGGCGTCGCTATATGGATCTGGCACATTCCGACGGTGTTCGAGGCAGCGCTGGAGCGCGGCGTGCTGCACTATGCCCAGCACGCGAGCTTCCTTGGAACCGGCCTGCTGTTCTGGTGGGCGATCTTGCCGCGTTCCGGCCGTCAGCACAACTATGGGGGCGCGGTGATGCATCTCTTCGTCACCTCGCTGCACACTGGCCTGCTCGGCGTTCTCCTGTTGCTTTCGCCACGGCTCTGGTACCCGGAGAACGCCGTGGGGGCGGCGCTGTGGAATTTGAGCCCCCTCGAAGACCAGCAGCTTGCCGGGCTGGTGATGTGGGTGCCGGCCGGATTGATCTATGGCGGGGCGGCATTGCTGCTGGCCGGGCTGTGGATCAGGGCGAGCGGAAGGAGGGAGGCGGCGCATGCGCTCTGGCCTGTCTAGATTGCTTGCCACCGCCAGTGCCTTGCTGGTGCTGCTCACCGCGGCCGTTGCCGGGCTGACCTTGTGGTCCGATCGGGCCGCGCGCATCCGGCACGAGGCGGAGGCGGCTACAGGCGGTAACGTTGCGCGCGCTCTGCCGATCATGACCACGAACGGCTGCTCTGGCTGCCATAGGATTACGGGCGTGCCGGGCGCGCAGGGGCAAGTCGGTCCTCGCCTCGATTCCAGCCTCGCCGACCGTGTCATAATCGGCGGCGTCCTGACCAACAATCCAGAGAACCTGGTCCGCTGGATACGATCGGCCAGGGACATCAATCCGCACACGGCCATGCCATCGACCAGGATTACGGAGCAGCAGGCGCGCGATATCGCGGCCTACCTCTATGCTCTGAAGTGACTAACCTCCGGGGCGCCGTGACCACAGGCCGCGACCGGGGTCATAACCGAGCACGGCTGCCAGGAAGAATGCGAACAGGCAGAAGAGTACGACGAGGGCTGAACCGGCATCGAAGCGCAGATAAAGCGCAAAGCGGATCAACTCTACCGCCGAGCTGAACGGGTTCCAGGCGGCGATGGTTGCCAAGACCGGCCCCGCCTCGGCCAGACGCCATAGCGGATAGAGCGCTGTCGAGGCGAAGAACATTGGGAAGATTACGAAATTCATCACGCCGGCGAAGTTCTCCATCTGGGTCGAGACCGACGATACGAGCAATCCGAAGGCACCAAGCATCAGGCCGGACAGCAAAAGCGCTGGAAATACCGCCACGTAGCCGAGTGCAGGCGGCCGAACGTCCCAATAGCGCGCAATAACCAGAAACAGATAAACCAGCGGCAGGCCGACGACGACACTGGCCAGCAGCCGCGCCGCAAGCAGGTACCAGCGCGGCAACGGCGCCGTCAGCAACAGGCGCATACTGCCCATCTCGCGGTCGTAGACCATGGCCAGCGAGCTCGCCATGGCGTGGAAGAGCAGCATCATGGCCGCCAGGCCGGGCACGACATAGACATCGTAAAGCACGTAGGTCTGGTAGGGCGGCGTGATCGAGAGGCCCAGCACGGATCGGAAGCCGGCGGCGAAGATCGCTAGCCAGACCAGCGGCCGTACGATTGCCGAGAACAGACGACCGCGCTGCCTGAGCGTGCGCAGCGTTTCTCGCAGCACGATGCCCGTGAGTGCCCGCAACGCGTGATCCATCTTCATGGCTAGCCCGTCAGCGAGGCGAACGCCTCGGCCGTATTGGCCACTCCGACAGCGGCAGCGAGGCGGTCGGCGCGGCCGCCCCAACGCACCCTTCCCTCGTGCAGAACCACGACGCGGTCGGCCGAGCTCACTTCTTCGAGGAAGTGCGTGGCCCAAAGCACGGCAATGCCGCGGTCGCGGCAGAGGTCGCGCACATGCCGCTCGAGCGCGCCCCGGCCCGGCACATCAAGACCGGTGGTCGGCTCGTCGAGCAACAGAAGACGCGGCCGGTGCATCAACGCCCGTGCGATCTCGACACGCCGCCGCTGGCCGCCAGACAGAGCGCGAGCAGGATCGCCAATCCTGTCGGCCACTTCGAGCCGTCTGAGCTCCTCGACGGAACGCTCTTTGCTCAACGCCTTGGGAAGGCCATGCAGGGCAGCATGGTAGCGCAGGTTCTCGCCGGCTGTCAGGTCGAGGTCAAGCGTCGGCTGTTGGAAGACAACGCCCATTTCGGCAAGCGCAGTTGACGGGTTCGCGTTCATCGCGTGGCCGAAGACCAGGACCGACCCGGCGCGGGCGTGGTAGAGGCCGGTGATCAGCGAGAACAGTGTCGTCTTGCCGGCGCCGTTGCGTCCAAGCAGAATGCACATTCCGCCCTCCGGCACCGAAAACGAAACGTCATCCAGAACCCGCCGGCTTCCGAAACTGTGGCTAAGATGGTCGACCGACAAGGCGTTCATGGGCCGATCACCACGCCCCAGGGACCGCGTCCCACCGGCAGCGATTTCACCACTTCCCCGTTCTCGAGCTCAATGAAGGAGATGTCGCCTGAATTGCCGTTTGCGCTGACCAGACGCTTCTGGTCGGCGGAGAGCGCAACGTGCCATGGCCGTTGGCCAACCAGATAGAGCCGACGGACCGTCAGCGTCTTGACGTCCACTTCGGCCACCCTGTTGGCGGGTCCAAGCGCCACGTAGGCGGTTGCGCCCTCGCGGGAGATCTCCATCCCGACCGCCTGCACGCCTTCGCGTCGAATACCCGGCACGGCGAACTCGATCTTGCCAGTTTGCGCTCGAGTTACCGTGTCGAAAACGGTGACGGTGCCCCGAATCTCCGACGAGACCCACAACTGCTTGCCGTCTGGCGTGAACAAAGCCGCGCGCGGTCTGGTGTCGACCAGTAGATTGTCGACGAGTTCGAGGGTGGCTGCATCGATCAGATGGACCATGCTGGTGGTCTCCGACGTACAGGCGACATAGCGGCCATCAGCGCTGGCCGCCATCCCTTCCGGTTCCACGCCGACATCCACCGTGCCGATGACCTTGGCCGCGGCGATGTCCACCACCGACACCAGATTGTCGTTCTCGTTGGCAACGAACAGCCTCTTGCCGTCCGGATGGACCACGAAGAATTCCGGATCGGCTCCCGAGGGCAACTGCCCGACCACCAGACGTTTCGCGACGTCGACCACGTCGATGCGGTTGTCGTCACCTTCCGCGACGAACAGCAACTTGTTGTCGATCGAGAGCGCCAGTCCGCGCGGACGTCGGCCAACGTCGATCGTCGCCAGCAACGTCATCGTCGCGCCATCGACAACCGCGACGGCATTGTCCTGCTCATTGGACACATAGACGGTCTCGGCGGCGGCGGGAGCGGCAAGAGCGAGCGCCGCCAAAAGCAGCGCGATCAGAACTTGCATGTGCTCTCCTCCAGGTCGATGCCCAACGTGTCCAGCGGCGTGCGCTGGTGCAGGAAGCCCGGTTGGGGCGAGCTGGAAACCAGCAGGCGCGGCCCTGCGATCAAGATGGGCTGGCGCATCTGTCCGTCCCAGGCACGGAAACTGAGCCCCTGCCCCTTGAAGCCGGCGAGAAGAAACGCGTCGCCGCGTATATATTGCGCGATCGCCGCGGGATCGAGACTGTGCAGGCGCGTCGCTGCCTCGCCAATGCTGCGCATCGCGAGCCAGGCGGCATAGTCGCTGGGCAGCATCCAGCGCCCGGCCTGCCGGTGGAAACGATCCTGCAGTTGGGTTGCGCCCCACTCCTCGCTGACCGGGCTCCAGCCGGTGGCGACCAGCCCTTGGGTGCCGGCGACGATCCTCGGCAGAGCAGTGCGCTCCTCCAGATAGGCGCCGAACTCATCCGCCTCGTCGGCGACCACGAGAACATCATAGTCGCTCACCTGCGTGACCGCGGGTATTTCGGTCTGCAGCGTGACATGCCCGGTATCGGCACGTCCGTTGGCGGGCCTGAATGTCCACGGCTGATCGGTGGTAATCTCGGCTCCGAAGCGAGCCGCCGCCCGTCGAAAGGCGGCCGCCATCGCCTGGTCCCCGGGATGGGGCCCGACCAGCAGAAACCAGTGCTGCCAGCGTTTCCAGATCAGGTATTGCGCCAACGCATCGGCGAGCATGGCGCGGCTTGGTATCGTATGCAGCACGTTCCTGCGGCAATCGTCCTGGCGGAGCCGGTCATCCGGGGCGCGGCTGTTGAATAGCGTCATCCGCTCGGCGCCTGGGGCGGCGCTCGCCTGCAGCAACCGGTCCGCGTCGAGATCGGCGACGACGAAGCTGATGTCCGCGGCGGCGAACTCCTTGACGGCCTCGGCCGGAGCCTCGCCCGGCTTCAGGATCTTTTCCTGCAATCGGAATTGCTGGCCGAGAAACCGGCCGGTGCTGGCGTCGTCGGCAATGCCGAGCCGAGCGCCCTGCAGGCCTTCGTCGGTAACGGCCTCATCCAGCGGCCCGAGCGGCAGAGGCGATTTGCGCTGTTCACCGAGATAACCGATCATCATCGTCGGCGGCTCGGCAAGTGTCGGAGCGGCTAGGGCAAGGAGCATGAGAAAAGCCAGCGCGATCTTCATTCGCGTTGGCCTTCCCGTCCGCACGGTTGGTCCGGAATAGTCGTCAGGCCCCGAGCGACCGCGGCCTGCCGATCTCCCGGCACGACAAGGTGGTGGCTCGCCGTTGACACCATGGCCGCGAGAGGCCCGTCAAACGACTGCTCCTGGAGATTCGAAAGCAACACGAGCGCTCCGGTACTGCGGAGCAATACTAACCCCCTGGGCAAAGGAATGTTCCTGGATTCGAACGGCGCTCGTGCCGCGCCACGGCTTTGTGATAGCCGACCACTGGCTGAGCATCCCGCCCCACGGCACCCCGGCAGGCTCCGGGTTTAAGTCGATCCTCCGCCTGGCGGTGTCGCTATCGGCTCCACGCGCGTCAGAAAGGTCTCGGCGACTCGCGGAAGGTTGTCCTTCAGCCACTCGGCCATGGCTTGCTCTTTTGCGCAGGTTCTGTTCGCACACACGTGCAATCTCGCCGTCGCCCGCGGCATTGGAGGCGGGATGAGGATCGTATAGGACGCGATTTCCATAGGTTCGAACGTGAAGCTCGCCAGAGACCTTTCATGGCCTCGTCGCCGGCGAACACGCCGCTGATCGACTGCGCCGTGGCGGTCAAAGCGCAACTAGGATGTCTTGCCCGCCGAGGCTTCGACGTCCGAAAGCTTCTCGCGCACGAACGCGTCCTTCTTGTCGGCCGCAGACTAGACGAGAAAGCGAGTGACGCCGGCGGCCTTGGCCACGACTCCATCGAAAAGCTGCCGTCGTCTAGGATTCTTCCTCCGAAAGGCGCGAAGTCCGCTCGCGCACGGACTGCTCCGTCGCGTCGGCCGCAGACTTGACGATCCCGCCGAGTTGGTCGGCCAATGTGCCTGCGTCCTTGTCCTGCCGGCCAGCTTCGTGCTTGACCGTTTCATAGCCGTCGGCGGCAACCTGTTTGGCCTGCTCAAGGCCCTGGTTAAGCATGTCCTGAGAAGTGTTGCGAAGCTGTTCGCGATAGCCCCCTAGTTGCTCATCCTCCATTGCGGTGTGGGGCAGCATGGCACCTATCGCGGCGCCGATCGCGAGACCGACCGCCGCGATCGCCAAGGGCTGGTCATTCAGTAGCTCCTGAGCCGAGCGGCCGGCCTTCGCAGCCATGTCGCCAGTCGCGGATCCTGCACTCGCCGCGCTGCTCGTCAGCCCCTCGGCGGCGATCGATGCCGCGCTCGATAAGGTGTCGCCGACGCTACTTGCAGCCGAGGAGAGCGACGAGGCAGCGTCGGCGAGCGTACTGCCCGACTCTCCACCATCCGCATCGTCACGACGGCCGGGCGCCATAGCCGCCGCGTAACCGGCCGGGCGTCGGCCGCCGTTTGAAGGACCGCTGCCCAGCATGAGCCAAGCCAGGCCCGCACCTACCATCGTCACGGGCAAAGGATTGTCCCTGACCTGCGTTCTCAGGTTGTTGAGCATGGCCGAAGTCTCTCCGCCGGAGAAGATGCCGGTGAATTCGTCCAGCAATTGTCCCGGTGTCATTTTGCCTCGGATGGATTCGGCGGTTTCCACTACCCTGGCGCGCGCGGCCTCCGCCTCGCGTTCAAATTCGGCTGCGGATTTCTCGTTCATCTCACTTGTTCCTTGATCACATTCGCGTCGCGCCTGAGCTGTTCCTGGGTTCGGTCGGGAGTAAGTTCGGAAGGCGCCATGCTTGCCATTCCGGTCCGCAGCAGGATGATGCCAAGAATTGCCACGACCACACCGACCAACAGGGAGGACCACCCGGCGCCCAGCCCTGCCCGTGTCAGAGCGATGACGAGTGCCTGCAGCAGCACCAGTAAGGCCGCGAGCAGGCAGATCGCGCCGCCCAGCACCTCGGCGGCGCCCGATCCCGCTTTGGTAAGCTTTTCGGACAGCTCTGCCCGCAAAAGTCGGGCTTCGGTTTGCACCAGCGTGGTGGCGTGCTGGGCCAGGTCGGTTACCAGGGTCGCGAGGCTGGGATTGTCTTGCGTGTTCATCTGTCTTGCTCCGCATGCTGCGTGGCGACATCATCGCCGATACGGTCGAATCCCCACGAGCCGTCAGCCCGTTCAGCCGGTTGAGCAGTCTGCGAGTTGGCGTCTTCCGAAGCATTCTGAGATGCTTGACGGCTTGCCGGTGGAGAAGCCTTGATGAACCGGCCGAGCGCCAGTCCGGCCAGCACCGATCCAGCAAGGAGGACACCGGGATTTTGTCGGCCAAAAGACTGCATGTCCTCAAGCACCTGTCCGAACGGCTTTTGTTTCAGTGACGAGGAAAGCCGCTCCAGGCCACCGGCGGCGTCCAGCGCAAATTTCGATGCGGTCCTTTCGTCGTTGTTGGCCAGGTGATCGCTGGCCGCGCGCAGTGCGCCGCCCAGTGCCGCCAGGCTCGATCCGACGTCGCGCTGCGCCTCCTCCGCCTTGTCGGAAATGACCTGCGTGGCTTCTGTTGCGTACTCGCCAGCCTTGCTGGTCAGTTCGTCGCGAGCATCGTGAAGCAACTCGTTCGCGCGTTCTTTTTCCTGACGAAGCCTGTCGGAAACATCACGTTTCGCCTGGTCGAAATCAGAGGGTTTACGGCCCTGGCCGTCATCACTTTGCATGGTCACCACCTAGCGAAAACCGAGGAAAGAGAGGACAGCAAGCACGACAACGACGAGGCCGATAAGATAGATAACACTGTTCATGGCACGTTCCTCCTTGGCTGCCCAACTTCGAGAAACGTTGGATGTTCCATGAACGAAAGGTTTTGCGATCGAGCCGTGGTGCGTGTGCTTCGTCAGCAAAACACGTCAGGAATGGCCTGCCCGGCCCCGGCGTGTTCGATGCCTTTGTTCGACATTCGACAGGGATGCAACGATATGCCGGGCTGGGGTAATCAGCGATGGCCGTCGCCTGGCGCCAAACCAGCAGCGCGACCTCTGCCGCTATCCCTGTTTCAACAGCCTAACGCGCCGGAGAGCCTGGCTGTTGCCTTCTGTCGGCAGGAAGAGGGACCACATTATCTTGCCCTGTCCCAGCGTCTCCGACCGGATTTGGTCCGGCCTGCTCAAAGCCGGCGCCATTATATGATTGCAGGTCTGCGACTCCAGCTGCCTTCAAGGCGGCGCGCACCTGAAACAGCCGGATGAGTTCCGGTCGCAACCCGTCGCTTCTCCGGGCAGCGATCGCATGCAATGACATGAAATTGTACATATAACTGGCCTTCCACTGCAAAGCTGGGCGATCAGCTCCTTCGTCCAGCGACCGCCTTCGCTGGTCTTGCGGCCTTGAAATCAATGGATACGGCTATGTTGCCGCTGCCGTCGCGAACTCGCACCGCCCAACCGTTCCGAGCGGCCGCGATGCCGAACAGCGCACTGGACCATCATCTGCCGAGCGACCAGCGCGGCTTCAGCGAGCGGCAGTTGCCGGTCGGACAAGTCCGCGGTGGTGGCGATCTTTTGGCCGCCTTCGCCGAGAAACTCGACCACGAGATTCTCCGGCCCGCTATGTACGGCTGTATCGAGCACCTGCATCTTCGCCTCATCGTTTGCGTGTGATCAAAACAAAAGCTGCCCCGGTCCGAAAGTTCCTCCGAGCAGGAATGTTTCCGCGGGGGATTTTCCTGGAACACACCGAACCGTGCTTGAGAGATGGCGCTTGGCCAAGATACTGTTCATCGCGCCAACCCGAATGTCAGGACGATAATGAGCCAAAGGTTTCCCGTGACGCTGTCCAGCCACGCGCGGCGCTGGGCCGTTGAACTCACCGAACAGAAAAGCGTCACCGGGACGGACGGCGAGGCCGCTTTCGGCCCGTGGTTGGCGGGCGAACTGCGACGGGAGACAGCATTCCGGAACGCCGAGGTGTGGACGATCGAGATCGGACCTCGGGACGGCCGTCACTGCGTGGCGATGCTGCTTCGCGGCACAGGACGCTCAACGGTGCTTTTGACAGGTCACTACGACACCGTTGGAACCAGCGACTATAGGCACTTGGAGCATCTGGCCACTCGGCCAGAGGCCCTGACACGAGCACTTCGCGATTGCCTCGTCGCAGCCGAGGCTCCAGCCGCCAGATTGGCCCATCACGATCTCGCGGGCGGCGATTTCCTGGCCGGACGTGGCCTTCTCGACATGAAGGCCGGCCTTGCGGCGGGCCTATCCGTATGCGCCGATTTCGCCGGAGAGGCGAAGCCGTCTGGAAACCTGCTTTTTATCGCCGTGCCGGACGAGGAGAACAATTCCGCCGGTGCCCGCAAGGCGGCACGGATGCTGCCCGAAATCTGCGAAGAGCGCGACCTCGATCTGATCGCGGCAATCAATCTCGACGCGATCGCTGATGACGGCGACGGCAGCAAGGGGCGCGTGATCGCCCTGGGAACAGTGGGCAAGCTGCTTCCCACCGCCTTTGTCGTTGGCGTTCCCACACATAGCGGTTTTCCCCTGAATGGCCTCAACGCGGCGGCCATCGCCGCCGCAATCGCTGCTCGGCTGGAATGGGCGCCCGAACTCACCGAAGAGGGTGGATCGGCACCAGGCACGCCGCCCAGCCTGCTTGGGATACGGGACGGAAAGACCGGATACGATGTCACCACGCCGCGGGTGGCCTATGCCAGCTTCAATGTGCTGAGCTATCGCCGGACACCCACTGAGGTGCTCGACCGGTTCGACAAATTATGCGCCGAAGCTGCCTCGCGCCTTCTCCAGGAACTGCAGAGCCGCGTCAGTGCAACGACAGGCCAGGTCGACACGGCAAGGTCTGTTCCGGTCCACCGGTACGAGACTTTGATAGAGCGTCTGGGCCAGCCGGAGCGGGCGCAACTCGAAGCTGTTGCCGCCTCGATTGCTGCCGGCGATCTCGCGCTGCCTGAGAAATGCCGATTGATAACGGAGCAGGCTTGGGAACTCAGCCGGTTGACCGGGCCGGCCATCGTTACAGGCTTCGGGTCAATCCCTTATCTGCCGACGAACCTTTCCGAACTGCCGGCCGCCGCCCGGTTGCGAGCCGCCGCCGTCACCGTCGCCGCCGAGGCGATGGCGCGCCACGGCAGCGCGGTCGGTTGCGCGGACTATTTCGCCGGCATCTCCGACATGAGCTTCCTTGGCGAAGCCGAGGAAGCCTCTCTCGACATCGTTGCCCGCAACACACCGGCCTGGAAGGACAGCGTGCGATGGCCACCGCGGCGAGCCCTGGCCAACATTCCGACGATCAATATCGGTCCCTGGGGACGAGACTATCACACGCCGCTCGAGCGACTGCATGTCGGGTATGCGTTCGAGGTCCTGCCACAGCTCCTTCGCGACATTTGCCGCAAGCTCCTTGGATAGGACGCGGCGTGCAGAATGGCAGTGATCATGCAACCTTTGAAAACAGAGCGACGTCGCATCTGGCCAAGCCGTAACGCCACCGGTGATCGGTTGCGGCAACCCGGCTCTGGTAGAACAGTGAAAGCTGGCTGCCTTCGATCATCACCGTCGAGTGACCATTCTCTCCCGGCTGCCCCGGTTCGAGCACCGGGCCGATGGAGACGTAGGGTCCGCTGACCTCGTCCGCGATGGCAAAAAACACCCGTTGCCGGTTCCCCCGAAGGCCATTCGGAAGAAAGCAAGTTGCGTTGAGCAGCACTCGGCCATCCGGCAACTCGACCAATTGTGCGCCTTCTATGCCCCATTCGTAGTCCGGATCCTCTCTCGTATTGTGATGAGGAACATCGTTGTGGTCCAGGATCTTGCCGATCCGCTTCCAGGGACCGAACCAGGAATCGGATTGGCTGCGCGCCAGATAGATGTCGGGCTGAGGCACCCTGGTGAACTTCGGCATGGCCGAATAGGCGAGGTAGCGCTTGCCGCCAATGACCGCTGGATGCGGATCGTAGATACCATCCTCCTCCGTGTCCGGGATGGCAAGGATGGCCGGGCTGAGAACCACCCAATGGAACCCGTCGTTGGAAACCGCGTGCTCGCAACGGCCACCAGACTTCATGAACTCGGTCTGAATAAACATGTGGAACACGCCGCTTTCGTGGATCACACCGGGAGCCGCGACACCAGTGCCGTTGATCGGAAGTTCGATCGGCTCATGCTCGGTCCACGGGCCATAGAGGTCGGGCGCCGTGGCATGCAGGATTCTCCACGTCTCGGTGGTGACCGTGCCGCTTGAACCGAAGACGTGCCACACACTGCCATCGAAGACAGGGCACGGGTCCTTG